>JBGSWT010000319.1:0-4279 GCA_041751815.1 Pseudonocardiaceae bacterium | reverse complement strand
CGGATCGTGGCCTCGCTGGGCGCGACCGGCCGCCCGGTCACCGGGTGGCGCCGCGCACCTAGCCGAGACAGTGCCTCGGGGGGCAGATCAGCGACATAGTCGGCGACCGACCGGAAGCTGCGGGCACCGCTGATCGTCGCGGCAGCGACCATCGTCAGAGTGGACGCGATCTGGTGGCGGATGCCCCGCTTGCTACGCGGGTCGCTCAGGTCGCGCAGCGCGTCGAGCAGCCCGCCCTGCCCGCCCAACTCCAGGGTGTTCACATCAGCCACGTCATCGTCCTTACCGATCAGCAGCGGGTGGGGAAACGTGGCGGACAACACGCCGCTCGCGTCGCGGTGCAGCCGATACATCCACACCCGCTTGGGGTTTCCGTGATGGTGATAAGCACCCGCAGAGCGGGAGTACCCGAGGGTGGACCCGACCTGCTGGAAGTTCGCGGCCGCATAACAGGCACCGGTGTGCCGGGCGGGATCGGTGAACGTCTCCACCGCGAGCACCCGATGCCCATAGACGGCCAGATAGTCCCTACTCAGGCGGCCCAACACCCGGGAGAGCACCGCAGACGCGAGGTTGGGTCGCCGTCCCGCGGGCAGCACACAAAACCGCTGATTATTCGCGACATGCCTCAACCGCGCATACTGCTGCTCACGCGACCACCCCAGAAATTCATCCCGCACACGACACGACAACACCGCGGACCCGAACCCGACCACCGCGACCCACTCACCATCGAGCACCGCGACATACCGCAGAACCGCACCGGTCAACCGATGCCCCAGCCAATGATGCTCGGCCAACGCAGCATTGAAACGACCGACCTCATCCGCAAAGATCGGCCGCACCACCACATCCGCTACACCCGCCCCAGCCACCCGCGATGTCTACCAGCCCGGACGCGAAAACGCCAGTCCCGGCGTGTCTCCGCAGCACCCAACCATGATCACGAGACTTTGACGCAGCCCTGCGGTGGAAGGGGCGAGGCCGATAAGTGCCTCACCCCTTCCCACTGCGATGATGTTCCTGTGTAGGGGGTCAGGCCTCGCAGTCGACCTCGGTGTCGTCGGGGTCGGAGGTGCAGATGTCGAAGCCGAAGGGTCCGCCGTCGAGGGTATCGTTGGATCTTGACGTTGAGGTCCGCGACTACATCACGGGCATGACCGATGCCGACTCCGACGACTTTGCCCTTCAGTGGCGCTACGAAGTCAACGGCCGCGACGTTACGGATGCTCTGGCTTGCTTCATGGCCGCCGAGCGCGAGCTCCATGAGGTCATGGAGGAGGAAGCGGCGAAGGTCGCCGCGCGCGATGCAGCGAGACTGGATGCGATCAACGGGGTGAGGTCTGCTGGGTTGTCTCAGCGCGTCGCGGCCGACGTGGTCGGATCGTCGCATCAGCGTGTCCACCGGCTGGTGAACAGCTAGGCGAGGTGACTTTCCGACCGCACGCCTCGTGCAGGCCCCTGGCTGCCAGCTGGTCGGCGCGCTCGTTATCCGGGTGCCCGGCGTGGCCCTTGACCCAGTGCCACTGCACCTGATGCCGGTGCGCGGCGGCGTTCAGGCGTTGCCACAGGTCGGCGTTCTTGACAGGTTGCTTGCTGGAGGTCTGCCAACCGTTGCTCTTCCATCGCGGCAGCCACTTGGTGGCACCGTCCAGCACGTACTTGCTATCGGTGTGCAGCCGCACCACCACCGGCCGGGTCAGACTTTCCAACGCCCGGATCGGGGCCATCAGCTCCATCCGGTTGTTGGTGGTCTCGGCCGGCTCGCCGCCGTAGATCTCCTTCTCGCGCGTGCCGTACCTCAGAACGGCGCCCCACCCGCCTGGCCCCGGATTGCCGCTACATGCACCGTCGGTATAGATGTCCACGGCCCGTTCGGCTCCCTGGTCTGCCACACCGGCAACATACCGATCACTGCTCTCTGCGAAGGATTGCCTGCTGTGCACGGTGGTGCCGGTGAATCTCGGGTGGATGATCGACCTCGCCTGGCATACTGAACACTCGACTAGCCGTCGCCCGCCGACACTGCCAAGGACATGCCATGGCCATGCCGCTGCATGATCCAGGGTCGCTCATGACTCTGGACGAGTGGATGGCGTTACCGGAGGACAACACCTACCAGTATGAGCTCCAGGAAGGCGTCCTGCTGGTGTCTCCGCGACCCGCTGCCCGGCATCAACAGGCCGCCTATCGGCTCGCCCGGCAGCTCGACGACCAGCTGCCCTCCGGGTGGGATTTCCTACTCGACGTCGAGGTTGTGGTGCGGTCGGAATATCCGCCGATCGTGCGAGTGCCCGATCTCGTGGTGACCCGGGTCGGGGCAGGAGACAGGCGTTTGGTGGCGTCGGATGTGCTGCTCGCCGTGGAGATCATCTCGCCGGGATCGCGCAATGTCGATCTTCACCTCAAGCCGTGCGAGTACGCAGAGGCAGGAATCCCGCATTACTGGCTCGTCGACCTTGACCCGCCTGCTCCGTCGATCACTGTATTCCACGTAGGCGCGCCGGATGACGGCTACATCGAGAGCCCGGCGACCGCCGGTGAGCTTGTCACGACGGCGCCCTTCAGCCTGCGCATCGACATTCCTGCGCTAGTCGCCCCGCGTTCCTAGCGTGCAACTGGCGTCGCTACCACTCGCGGCCGACGAGCCTCGGCGTAGCATGGGCGCTCGTGCCCATCCGTTCCGATACCGTCGGCAGCGGCGAGGTCCGGTCTGAGGACCTGGAACCGTACCGCCGGGAGCTCACCGGCTACTGCTACCGGATGCTCGGCTCTTTCTTCGAAGCCGATGACGCCGTGCAGGAGACGATGGTCCGGGCCTGGCGGGGCATCGACGGCTTCGAAGGCCGATCAGTCCTGCGGTCGTGGCTCTACCGCATCGCCACCAATGTGTGCCTCGACATGTTGCGCGGCCGTGAGCGTCGCGCTCGGCCGATGGACCTGGGGCCGTCTTCAACGGCGGAGGCATCCCTGGGCCCGATGCTTCCCGAGCACGCCTGGGTGCAACCCGTCCCGGACGCTCGCGTGCTGTCCAGCGACAGTGACCCGGCCGAGCTGGCGGTGTCGAAAGAGAGCGTCCGCCTGGCATTCGTCACCGCCCTGCAGTACCTCCCGGCCAAGCAGCGCGCCGTGTTGATCCTGCGCGAGGTGCTGCGCTGGCAAGCCACCGAGGTGGCCGAGCTGCTGGAGACCAGCGTGGCGTCGGTCAATAGCGCGCTGCAGCGAGCACGGTCCACTCTGGCAGCCCGTGACATCAGCGATCTCAGCGCTTCCTCCTCGTCCGCAGTGGACGCTGACCAGCGGGCGCTGCTCGCCCGATACGTGGACGCCTTCGAGCGCTACGACATCACCTTGCTGGTCTCGCTGCTGCACGAGGATGCGGTCATGTCGATGCCGCCCTATGACCTGTGGCTGCGCGGCCCAGTGGAGATGGGCCGGTGGTTCCTCGGCCAGGGATGCGGATGCCGTGGCTCGCGCCTGGTACCGACGGCGGCCAACGGCTGCGCGGCGTTCGGGTCCTACCGCCCGGACCCAGACGGTGGTCACCGGCCGTTCGCCCTGCAGATCATCGAGATCTCAGGCGACCGGATCGTCGGGCACCATAACTTCCTCGACACCGACTTGTTCGCTGCCTTCGGCCTCCCCGCCCGCCTTCCGGGATAGGCCGGCCGCGCGGTAGCCACCGTCGCCCTCTCGCGGCGCAACGATCTCACCCAGGCCGAGCAGGTCGAGCAGCTCCAGCAGCTCGACGCAGGCATCTCGCAGCCGGATCGAGCAGCCGCGACGCCGGGCAGCGAGTTGTAACCGCGCCAGCGTGTCCACCACGGCGAGGTCGGGACGGTCCCGCCCCGGCAGCGGCCAGCTCGCCAGCTCGACGTCACCGCGGACGAGCACCATCTTCGCGCCGGTGCCTGTTCGCCGCACACCCCTAGGACGACGGCGGACAGCAGAACTCATCGGCACTCATGTGCGAGGTCGCCGGGATCCATTGACAAAAATAGTTGTCAAGAGTGATAGTGGCAAACATGCACGACGTCGAGGTGATCGAGGATCCAGCCGCGGCTGCGGTGGCGCTGGACCCGATGCGGGCCCGGTTGCTGGCCGAGCTTGCGGAGCCCGGCTCAGCGGGCGCCCTCGCGCTGCGAATCGGCATCCCCCGCCAGAAGCTCAACTACCATCTCAGGACGCTTGAGGCGCACGGCCTGCTTGAGCTGGCCGAGGAGCGAAAGCGGGGGGGCATCACCGAGCGCGTCATGCGAGCCACCGCCGCCAGCTACGT
>JBGSWT010000318.1:0-1751 GCA_041751815.1 Pseudonocardiaceae bacterium | reverse complement strand
ACCACCCGAGGCAGAAACGGTGCTGCCGCCGCCGCGCCCCAGTCGAATGCGGGCAGCGACGTGAAACCGTCCTGGGACAGCTCCAGGAGCAGCCGGCACACATTCGGCGCACCGGTCTGCGCGAGCAAGTGGCTCTGCGTGACGACCAGTTCCTTCCCGAGCCGCCGCGACCGCAAGGAGAAACGGTCCGCGGTGGCCGCCACCAGAATGTCGGTGAGCGGAATCTGCCCCTCCGTGCCCACGGACGGCGAGGTGTTGACGCAGATCTCGTAGCGCCGCAGTAGCGGGTGAACGGTGACGTTGCCGCCACGGCCGAAGGGCGTCACATAGCTGAGCTCGGCAAAGGCGACGTCGGAGCACAGCGCTTCCTCGGCCCTGGCGTATTTGACGAGCCGGACCAGCGACTCCTCGCCGAGCAGGTCGAAGAACCGCCCGAAGGTCCGCGCGCCGTCGGTCGTCCCCGACGACGCCACTACCAGGCGCCAATCACCACGTTCCAGGGCCTCGACCGAGTCGGCGGCGAGTTGGGCGTAGAGATCGAGACCCGGGCGCAGGCACGGGTGCGGGTGGCCGGGACGCCACACCGTCAATCGGTCGAGCCGCTGATCGGTCAGCTCGACCTCGTCCTGCCCGTGGTACAGCGCCTCGGCCGCCAGTGCCGTGAGAACCATGTCGCGCTGCCGGGTGCTCTCCTCAGGGATCGCGGGCAGCGGGTAGGAGCGCGGCGGCGACAGGTACGTCGGTGGCGCGTCCATCCCGTACTCGGGGCTGAGCAGCTCGAGCAGCGGGACCTCGGCGTCGACGCCGTACCGTTCGAGGAAAGCGGCGTGATACTCGACGAGGTGATGGTGGCGCCGCGGCCAGGCTCCCAGTCGCAGCAGCGTGTCTGCGGCCTCCGCGGCAGCATCGCCCACCTCGGCGGTCAGCGCGTGCCCGGTCAGCGCGAGACCGGTGTCGAGCTGGTACGTCTCGCCGGAGTAGCCCGGCGTCAGCGTGCGCTGGTGCGCGGTGAGCTGTTTCAGCCGCTCCAGCTCGGCCCTACCCTGAGCCTCGTCCACGGCGCTCGCCAGCACCCTCAGCTGCCGCAGCTGTGCTTGCAGATCGGCGCAGGCCGGCACGCCGTCGAGTCGTTTGATCAGGTCCTCTTCCGGCAGGGCGACCGTCGACGCCGGACGTAGGTCACTGGTGAGCACGTGCAGGTCCCACAGCCGCTCCACGAGGCCGCGGACTTGTTCCGGCGTGGCGCCGTTGATTCCCGCGCGGACTCCCTCGATCAGGTCCAGGTAGGTGGTCCCGGGCCGGCTCGCCAGCTCGAGCGCGAGCGCCGCCGGCTGGGTGACCCGGAAGCCGACCTGCCGGTTGTCCTCCTGCCCGTGGATGTCGGCGAACGGCAACACCGCGCGGTCCCCCACCCGGTACAGCAGGGGGTTGACGGTGACCCGCAGCTGCGCCACGACGTCCGGGGCACTCTCGATCTCCTTGATCAGCGCCAACAGCCACCCGACATCGGAGCGGGTCCGGGTACAGGCCACCGGATCGGCAGCCAGTCGCAGCGAGGTGGTGGACTCGAACGTTCCCACGCCGACCCGGAGAACAGCCCGTACGGCGTGGGGCGAGATGACATGCGCGCGACGTAACGCAGCAGCGACGAGTACGCGCGGTCCGCCTTACGGTCCACCGCCGACGCGAACCCCGGCCGCGCGATGGCCGCGGTCAGGCTGGGACTGGCCACGTGCAGTGCCTGCGCCACC
>JBGSWT010000317.1:0-3579 GCA_041751815.1 Pseudonocardiaceae bacterium | reverse complement strand
ATCGAGTACGGCTTCGGGGTGCCTCGCTCGGCCAGGTGCGGGTGCGGGGCACCGTGGAGGCTTGGGACTGTGCGTAGGCGGGGAGCAGACGAATCTGGGCTTGCCTTTGCCGAACCCCGATATGGGACGCTGGGTGTCCGGATCGCACCCTCCGCGAGCCGGGTGGATCAGGAGGGCTCCGAGGTGCAGCCGAGCCACCCGCAGCCGGAGGCGCCGGATCCGGCCGACCGGCTGCTCACCGTGCCCAATGTGTTGAGCCTGCTGCGGCTGGCCGGTGTCCCGCTGTTCCTGTGGCTGCTGCTGGGTCCGCACTACGATCTGCTTGCCATGCTCGTGTTGGCGCTGTCGGGCCTCACGGACTGGCTGGACGGCAAGTTGGCCCGCTTGCTGAACCAATCCAGCAGGTTAGGCGAATTGCTCGACCCCGCCGTTGACCGGTTGTACACGCTGAGCACCCTGCTGGCATTCGGGCTGCGCGACATCCTGCCGTGGTGGGTGGTAGCCGTGGTGGTCGGCCGGGATGTGGTGCTCTCGTTGACCCTGCCCGTGCTGCGCCATCATGGCTACGGTCCGCTGGCGGTGCATGATCTGGGCAAGGCGGCCACTCTGTGCCTGCTCTACGCCTTCCCGCTGCTGCTGCTCGCCGACAATGTCCAGGGCTGGTTGCAGGTGGTGGCCGAGGCGTTCGCAGTGGCCTTCACCGGATGGGGCGTCGCGCTGTACCTCTGGTCAGGGGTGCTGTACCTACTTCAGGTTCGGCTCACAGTGCGCGGCGAGGCGGGCGAGCCCTGGCTGACCCACTGATAGTCCGTAGGCTCGGTCAGACTGGAGCGCCGCGGACTTGCCGATCTGCACGTCGTCACCATTGGCCAGCACGAGCGGCTGAGGCACCCGTTCTATTTACCTCGGTCGACGTGCTGCCCGATTCAGATCCATTCGTGCGACAACGCCGATTATGGAGATTCGTCTGACGGTATGCGCTTTGGGTCAGTCTCTGAGCTTTCTGGGCTTGGTTGAGAGTTAATTATGATTGGTTTTTCAATGAGATGCGGCTTGGGCTCAGCGCCAGATGGGGCGAACCAGGGAGCATGAGCAGGCGCGTCCGGGCACAGTGTCCACTTCCGGGGGACTCGGTCGACGCCTATCGGGTACACCGTCAGGACACCGTCGGCTCCGATGTGTAGACGGAGAAAATGCTTGAGGTCCTGGTGGTGCAGGGGTGCATATCCCTCGTTTCCGTGAAAGCCAAGACAGTTAGTGGCCCAGAGATAGCCCGACAGTCCCACTATTCCCCCGATACCACCCAGCAGGCCAACCAGACCGAGGAAGGCGACCACGGACCACATGCCCCCAAGTCCAAAGGCAGACGGCAGCCAGGAGGCGGCAATCATGACCCCGGCCACGCTCGCGAGTTGTAGCATCGAATGAACCATTCCCAGCATAAATCGCCCCACGCCGCTGGCCTCATGGGCAAAACGCACCATCCCGGCCAAAGACCCGATCATGAGCAGAATAAGGAGGAAGGACGTCGGGCTCTCCCACACCGCCCGACACAAGTCACTGAGACCCAGCGAGACGTGGCGGTCTCCTAGATGCAGTCCCAGCATGAACGCCAACAGCACCTGGACAGTGCCGAACACCCCGGCCAGGTGTAGGTTGTCGGCAGCAAGCAGCCAGATCCGCTTCCGCAACCGTTTCGATACCGTCGGCGACGGATAGGTGCCCGCTCTACGGTAGGCGATGGCTCCTTCTGCCCCGGGGAGGTCCATGCGCTCGGGCAGGTCGTGGGTGGGATGCAAGAAGGCGCCACCACCGCCCGAGGTGATGTGCTGGCGGGCGCCACCCTCCTCCTCATAGCGGGCGTAGTGATGCCGTCCACTCTTGAGGTACAGCAACAGCTGGGCGCCACTGGGCTGGATGATCTCGCGCTCGAGGTACTCCACATCCCGGTCGGAATGGATTTCCTCCTGCTTCCGGCCGCTCTCGACCTCCTTGGCCATGCACAAGATGATGCGGTCGCCGGGCTGCACCTGGTCGACGGCGACGTCGGCGAAGTACTGCAGTTGGGCTTCGTCGAGGTAGGCCCCGAACTGGATGTCGATGCCCCACAGCCACCAGCCGTTCGGCAGCTTGACCGCGAAGTAGCTGCGGCGCTGGCGCGTTCGCCATCCACCGATCCAGTGGTTGCGGCAGAAGATGCTGGTGAAGTTGGCCAACCCGTCGTACCAGTCGTGGCTTCCCGGAATGGCGAACAATTCAGGATTTTCTTTGGGGACGCACGGAAGCGCCGCCCGGTACGGACCGAGCATGCGGTTCTCGTACTCCGCGGAGTTGGGCACCGGGTACACCTGGTCGCCCCCCATGACAAGGATCCGCCCCCGCTCGGTGGAGTAAGTCTCACCGTCCCAATCGAGTTTGAGCTCTTCGGTGGCCAGGAGCGTGGCCACGGTGTAAGTCGGGTTCCACCCATCGCCGACGTCGGCCACGTAGTCCAACCACCGATGGGCCTCCCCGGAGCGGTCCGCAACCTCGGCCGGCTCCCGGGCCTGCAACTCCCGATTGTCGGCGTAGGAGCTGAACATGCCTGACAGCAGCACCCGGACAGCGGTGTCGAGGAGTTGGTGGGGATCAAGCCAACGCACCATGGGCCTGCGCACGAACCCAAGGTCGAAAGGAGAAGACGGGCGAGAGGGGCACGGCAGAGGCGTGTCGGCGGACCCCGCAGGTGTCTCAGCCATGTTCAACATTCTTGCAGCGGGGCGGGCTAGACGCGCACCAGCAGGGCACCCGGGTCGACGCGCATCCGCAACCCCCCGGAGGGTGCCGAGGTTGCGGTCTCGATGCGGCTGCTGCTGGGTGCGATCAACGCCGGGGAGCTGACGTGTCCTCTGGCTAGCGTGGGTAGTGTCGCGAACTCGTGGCCGATTCGCGACGTAGCGTGGTCCCCTACACGAGCGTTTGCGACCACACTTGGTGGCATGGCAGCGACTCCTCAGGACCCTGACATTGAAATCCTCGACGGCGCTTTCCGGTTTGAGCTTGAGGAGGCACGCCGACTGCTCGCAAACGTCACGGCTGTGGTTGACGTCCTCGTGCGCGGGCGCCGCGACACCAACAACCCCCATATGCCCAACATCGACTTGCGGATCCTGGTTGAGGAGCTGACGGATGCCCTGCGCGACGCCGGCAACCCGTGACTCTCGCAGTTCAAAGGGCCGTTTTTAGTCGGCACGCCGACGTATAACTTCGGTCTAGCGGCCCCTGGCGTGGTCGAGTGCGAGATGTCCGGTGGTGAATGCCAGTTGGTGGATTCGCAGGTCGGGGGCGAACTGGGCCAACAGCCGCCAGGGCCGGTCGAAGCCGGTGAAATCGTTGACGAACGGCGCGTGCAAGGTTGCCACCCATGCCCCCAGGGCCACAACCATGGGTCTGGCCACTTCCCGCCGGCCGCGGCCACCGGTGCGCCGGGACGCAGGTGGTCAAAAATGTGGTCCAGCGCCGCCGGGGGACTGCAACACGTCGTGCACGGCGCAGAACAGGGCGGCGTCCGCGGTGCCGTCGATCGGCGCCTGCGCCACC
>JBGSWT010000316.1:0-3206 GCA_041751815.1 Pseudonocardiaceae bacterium | reverse complement strand
TGCATCCGGATGCCGCGGTGATCGGCGATGGCGGCGGCAAGGAACGCACCGCGCTTCGGCCGATCCGGGGCGCGGACAAGGTGGCCAGGTTCGTCCTTGGGCTGCAGCAGCGCTACGGCCCTGGGCGGCTTGGCGCTGCCCAGCTAGTGCTGGTCAACGGGGACGTGGGGATGGTCATCCCGGCCTGGCCGGGTGACCCTGAGCACCCGTCGATCGCCGGCCGGGTGTCCTGCTTCGCGGTCCGCGACGGGAAGGTGGCGGCGATCTACGACATCGCCAACCCGGACAAGCTCGGCCGAACCTTCAGCCTGTGAGCGGCCTGGAACGTCTGCGCCCGCACTGAGCGGCCTAGCCGTTCGGGCACCGGTACGGCCGATTGACGCCGCCGCTGCCCCATGCCTACCGTCAGGTGCTCGACGGAGTGGAGTAAGCCGGTGCAAACCCGGCGCGGTCGCGCCACTGTGAACGACGCCCGACTTGGGTTTCGTGAGTCAGACACTTCGCCGTCGTGATTACCGTCTAGTGGGTCGCGTCAACCCAGGGAGGTCCCACCGTGAGTGTCGTCTCCGTTCCCGTGCCGATTCCCGTTCGCATCCCGTTGCGGGAGATTCTGCCCTGGGCGATCTTCGTGGGCATCCTCGGTCTCATTTTGCTGTATTTCATCGGCGTCGAGCAGGGCGCGATGTCTACCGTCGCGGGTCACTACCTGCACGAGTTCGTGCACGATGGGCGGCATCTGCTCGGCGTCCCCTGCCACTGATCACCGGGCCCTACCGCCATGATGAGAATGTTGTTGGTGCGAGGCATGCTGTCCGGACTGGCGGCAGGGCTGCTCGCACTGGTATTCGCCTACATCGTCGGTGAGCCTTTGGTCGTCAGTGCGATCGGCTTCGAGTCGGCCGCACAGGCCGCCACGGGTCAGACTCCGGAACCGGAAACGGTCAGCCGGGCGGTGCAGAGCACCATCGGGCTGGCCACCGCCGTTGTGGTGTACGCCGTTGCCTTCGGTGGCCTGTTCAGCCTGGCGTTCGCCGTCGCCTACGGCCGCATCGGCCGTCTCAGTGCGCGGGCCACGGCCGCCGTCCTGGCTCTGGGCGGATACCTTGCGGTGTTCGTCGTGCCTTTTCTTAAGTACCCCGCCAACCCGCCAGCAGTCGGCAACGCCGACACGATCAACCAGCGCAGCACGTTATACCTGGCGATGGTGGTTGCTTCGGTGCTGCTGGCAGCCGCGGCGACCTATCTCGGCCGGCGACTCACGTCGCGCCTGGGCGCCTGGAACGCCGCCCTGGTGGCAGCCGCGGTGTTCGCCGTAGCCGTGGCCGTGGTGCAGTTCCTGCTACCGACTATCAATGAGATACCCGACGCATTCCCGGCGACGGTGCTGTGGGAATTCCGGGTCGCCTCGCTGGGTACCCAGCTGGTGATGTGGGCCACCATTGGCCTGCTCTTCGGCGCGCTGGTGGCCCGCGCATTCACGAATGAGGCGGCACAAGGCATGCCTGCCCGGAGGTGAACCCCTGGTCGGTGATGCCCAGGGCATGGTTGAACCGAGCCCGGTGGTTCTCCACGGCAATCGCGTAGGTCAGCTCCACCAACCCGTCGTGCCCGAGTTCCGCATCCAGTTCAGCGACCATCTCATCGGTGACCGTGGTCGGCAGCGCGGTCATCGCGTCGGCGTAGGCCAGCGCGCGGCGCTCGGTCGGAGTGAACGCCGGCGATGTCCGGTAGTTGTCCAGCTCCCGCAGCCGCTCGATGTCCAAGCCGTGGTGGCGCTGCAGCATGGTGCCGAAGTCCACGCACCACGAGCAGCCCACCTGGGTGGCCACCCAGTACACCACGACTTCTCGCAGGCTGGCCGGCAACCGCCGCATCGCCTTCTCGTTGCCCAGCTCCCACAGCGCGTAGGCCCAGAACACCGGGCGGTGGTGCAGCATCACCGTGGCCGGCTCGGGCACGGCCCCGTAGCGGTAGCGGGCGATGCGGTAGGCCAACCGGCCAAGCGGACCGACCTCACGGGTTGGCACTCCGGCAATGCGCGACATGGTGATCCTCCTTCAGCTTGGGGGCTCGCCGGTGCGGACCTCCACAAGTAAGGACGAGCCAGCACCTCCGGATGTGACAGCGGCGGCTCGGGTCACATCACCACACCTCAGTAACACCCAAGGCCAAGTTGTGTTCCGCATACACAATGCGGACGGAGTTGTCCAGAGCGAGTCGGTAACCCCATTGGCCACGGCCGGCGAGGTGGTGTGCGACGCTGCAATAGAAAATCCCCACTACTCTCCTCCGCCACGAGCTGGATCGGTAATTTTCAAGACGCGCATCGCCTGCCGTGGCAATGGTGCACCGGTCGTTCAGTTTCGTGTCACCGGTACTCTCGGATCGGTCTTCGGGGCGCCCCCTCCCGCTGGGCCGCCACAAGGCCCTCCAGTAAGGCGGGCGACCAGTGACCAAACCCAGAATGTCACGGTCAATAGCGGAGCCGCCACGTACTACACCCCCCAGGAAGGACCAGAGCATCCCAAGGTCCGCGGTAGTGCCTGGTATCAGGGCGACATCACCGGTCAGATCGTTGGTCCTCCCGGAGTCGTGACTGATGGCCCGTCACGCGCATCCAGCAATCGGGCTTGGGTGAACGATCCCGGTTGAACTACGAGCCGGGATGCTGTTCCTCAGTGCCATCGGAAATGGTGAATCGCCACGTGGTGGTCGGGGCATTAGCCGCGTTGGGGTCAGTGCCCGCCAACCAGGTCAGCCCGGGCATCTCGGACGAGGGACCGGCGACATGGAGCGTCCAGGTGCGGTCCAGACCGGAATGCTCCGTGGCCCAGGCAAGGGCTTCCAGCACATCTCCGCCGGTAAGTTCCCATTCCTCGGACTCGTATCCCACAAACTCGGGCGGCACATCGGCATATGCGGGATCGTGCCGGAAGAACGTCACCCGGAACACCGGATCGTCCAGTTCCCACGTCGTAGATCGCGGATCGACCGCACGAACCTGCACCACGGCCCCAGCTCTCTCCCAGGTGCACTCACTTGACTGGACAATCCAGGATGCCAGATCCCCACTCGGCAGCGGCAGCAGGGATCAGTGCCGGGCGTCACCATTCAGCTGCGCGCGAAGCGCTGCGTGCCACCGCACCGCCTGCGCGTCGGTGAGGGCGGCCACCTGGTCGATGACCACCCGCAGCCGCGCGCTGTCA
>JBGSWT010000315.1:0-2768 GCA_041751815.1 Pseudonocardiaceae bacterium | reverse complement strand
CGGGCCGGGATGTTCCACACCCGCCCCACCGCGGCACCGCCCGCCCGCGCCCGAGACAGCCCGGTGAGCGCCTGCAGCAGCACCGTCTCCAAACCCTCCGGGCTGGTGAACGTCGCCGTCTTCAGGCCGCTGTCGGTCAGCCGGATCCGGAACGCCTCCTGCCGAACCCCCCACTCCAGATCCACGAACAGGTCCTTCGGACCCTGCGCCGCCTCGCCGAGCAGGAACACCAGCCGCGGCACACCAGCCTCACCGGCGGCCTCGAACTCCAGCTCGGTGTAGGACACCTCCGGCAGGTCCCGCACCAGCGATCCGTACCGGAAACCCACCAGCAGCACATACACATCTGCGGCCGCCACCGCGTCCCGACACACCTGCGCCGACGTCTCGTCCCGCGCGGTGAAGTACGCCATGTCCGCGATCGCGTCGCCTGCCCGGGACACCGCCGACTCCGCCGCCGCCACGAACGACCGACCGAACGGGAGCCGCCGCAGCTCCGAGGTGTGACTCACGAACACCCGCCGCGGCGACGGGGGAAGTTCAGCCATACCACAGCATCCCAACAACCCACTCCGACAGCACGGGTCCCTGCATCTCACCCCAGCCGAGGACCACGCCTCCAACCGCAGACGAGTACCGGAGCTCCCACCGGAACCCCCGGCCGGGAGTATCCGGCCATGTCGGTGAGCGCCGCCCACATCGTGGTCACGCAGTCGACGTCTATCGCGTCGGTCGCCGAGCGGCAGCCCCTCACTCTGCTCGACGATGGCCTCGATCCGTGCCGGTGACACTGCTGGTATGGCCGACGAGCCGTCGTCGCGATGTTCGCACACGACCAGCTCGTCCGGCTTGAGCCTGTCGGCCATGGCCGGCGAGTGCGTTGCGATGAGGAACTGAGTGCGGCTGCTGGCCTCCCTCAGCCGTTTGACCAGCAGTTCCAATGCCTGCGGATGCAGCCCGTGACCGATCTCCTCGACGCAGGTCATCGCCGGGGGCGCCGGGTCATAAACCAGGGCGAGAAGGCCGAGGAGCCGGATCGTTCCTTAGGAGGCCTCGGCGAGCTGCGTCGGACGACGCAACCCGCGCTCGTGGAGAATGACCACGACCTCCCGAGCCCCGCCGGAGGGGTACTCGAAGTCGATTCCCTCCAGCTGTGGAAGCACTTCCCCAGCATCTTCGCACAGGCGTTCCCAGGTCTCCTCGCTGCGGCTGCGTAGTGCCAGAAGGAACGACGCCAGGTTCGCCGCGTCGTCGTCGAGCGGTTCATGCCCGCGCCGGGGAAAGCGGGCGGGCATGCTCGCCGCACCGATGTCGACTTCGAATACCCGGAACGACGCGAGCTGATCGGCCACGCGCGCAGGCTAGGCGCCACCCTCCTCATCAGACAGGTCAGACAGGCGTGGCAGCGTTGACAACCCACTGCTCAGCCGCCGCAGCCCTATTCTGCCTTCTTCGACCTCGGACTTGTCCTGTTCGATACCGATGAGGATCGCCCTCTCACCGCTGATCGTGATGCGTCGGCCCCGCCCCCGGGTCCGTTTGAACGTGAAGCTCTCCTGGCGAGCCAGGCGGCGTCCTGGACGATTCTTGATCTGAAGCTAGTACTCATCCGGCGCTCCCGCGTGGCTGTGCGTGGTCCAGGATGCCTTGACCCCCACCTTCATGAAGTTCGGCGCCTTCTCTCCACCGCGGAAGACGACGCTGTCATAGCCGCCGCGCAGCGTCAACGCCGGTTCGAGGTCGGTCCGGATGACATCGGCGAGAAACCGGAACACCTCAAGGACATTGGTCTTTCCCGAGCCGTTCGGCCCGACCATGACGTTCAGTGGTCCGAGCGGAATCGTGACCTTCCGCAAGCTGCGGAAGTTCTCCACACTCAGCTCGATCAACCGATCGTTCACCGTTCACCTCCTCGCCGGAGTATGGCCCAACGACGGCTCACACCGCACCGGGACTCGCCGGCAAGCTCGCCCGCGGCGGACGGCGTCCGATGCACGCGCCGTGGTCAAGCAGCTCATGCAGCACCAGCAGGCCCGGGTGCTCGATGCCCCACCCGGTGGCGAACCCCCACTGCGCGGTACGGCGAACCGACCAGGCGTGGCAACCAGCGGGTCCACCTCGCGGATGTAGGTCGCGTCCACGCCCAGACCCCCGTTTTCGGTCTCGTCCGATGTCAACGCCGACGGTAGCCGGTCACGGATGGGTCATGACGCGCCGCATCCGCACGAGCATCACCACAGACGGCGTGACCTTAGCCCCTGAAGTAGGTCGAAGAGCCAGAACCCGGACGTACCGATCCGGGAATCGACTCACCTCGTCAGGCCCGATACGGCAACAAGCCGCGCGAGCTCATCGGCGACCCCTGTGCGGCCCTCATCGTCAAGCGGAACGCCGGCGAAACTTTCGGACACCGACCGGTCTCATCGCCGCGCAATCCTGACAGTCACGTCACTGACCTGCACGTTTGACTGGAGGTGACGGATCAACAACCACTCGTTCCCCGGAGGCGAGACGCGATCTCATGGCTGCTCCCACGATGACCACCCCGCACGACGGGGACGATCCCCACCACCCACAGCCGAGCGGGCTGGCCGCTGCCGCCGAGTACTACGCCCGCTGGGGCTGGCTCGTTCTGCAAGCAGACGATCGGCTGCTGCTGACCACCGACAGCACGGTGAGCGCGGTGGAGATGCCGTCGAGCACCGCCGCCGAGGTGCAGCTCCACCTCGCGGTGCGGTTGCTCGCCGGACCGGTGATCATGCTGCCCG
>JBGSWT010000314.1:0-1673 GCA_041751815.1 Pseudonocardiaceae bacterium | reverse complement strand
TCGACCAGCAGGCGGCCGAGCGCACCGCGGTGCTGGCCCGGACGTTGGGGGTACGCGCGCATGCGTACAGCCTGGACGTTTCCGACGGCGGCGCGGTGGAGAAATTCGCCACAGTGCTGCGTGAAGAGCACGGTCTGCCGGACATTGTGATCAACAACGCCGGTATCGGCCTGGCTGGGCCGTTCCTCGACACCACAGTGGCTGAGTGGGAACGCGTCATCGACGTCAACCTGTGGGGGGTCATCCACGGTTGCCGGGTCCTGGGCGGGCTGCTGGTAGAAGGTGGTGCCGGCGGCACCATCGTCAACATCGCATCCGCTGCTGCCTACCTGCCGTCGCGGACGCTTCCCGCATATGCAACGACGAAGGCCGCGGTGCTGGCGCTGAGCCAGTGCCTGCGCGGGGAGCTGGCCGAGCATGGCATCGGCGTGATCGCAGTCTGTCCCGGTTTCGTGCACACCAACATCGCCGGCACGACCCGGTTCGTCGGCCTGGACGCCACTGCAGAGCACACCGCCCAGCAGCGGGCCACCGCGCTGTACCGCCGCCGCAACTACACCCCGGACCGGGCAGCGCGAGAGATCCGGCGGGCAGTCGAGCGCAATGCCGCAATCGCCCCGGTCACCCCCGAGGCCAAGGTTGGTCTGCTGGTTTCCCGGCTGACTCCTGGGCTGCTCCGGTCACTGGCCCGAGTCGAGCTACCTCGATAGCACCGACAGCCCGGAAGGGGGCTCCCATGATCCAGGATCGCGCCACTGCCCAGCCGGAGAATCTCGTGCTGCAGCCACGAGACGTCACCTTCGACTGGACCAACCTGCCCACACACTGGGTGCCCAACGAGCCGCTGGTCACGCACACCTGCAACGTGCTGCACCTGCTGCTGCCTGAGGGAGAACGGTGGTTCGTCGACGTGTTCACCCACGCCGTCCCGCTGATCAAGGACGACAAGCTGCGCGACGAGGTGCTCGGCTTCATCGGCCAGGAATCCATCCACGCCCGGTCCCACCAGGGTGTGCTCGATCACTGGAAGGCCAAGGGCATCGACACTGATCCCTACGTCCAGCAGGTCGGCTGGATGTTCCAGAAAGCGCTCGGCGATCGCGACCTAGCGGGCAGGGGACGCGAGGAGTGGCTGATCGAGCGGTTGGCCATCATCGCGGCGATCGAGCACATCACGGCAATGCTCGGAGATTGGGCGCTCAACGCCACCGCGCTCGACGCCGCCGGGGCCGACCCCACCATGATGGATCTGCTGCGCTGGCACGGCGCGGAAGAAGTCGAGCACCGCGCGGTGGCGTTCGATCTGTTCACCCACCTCGACGGCCGGTACCTGCGGCGAGCGCGCGCCATGCTGGTCACGGCGCCGATCATGCTGTGGTTGTGGGCGCGTGGGGTGGCGTTCCTGATGCGGATCGACCCCGAGCTGGGCGGCCGGGTCAAGCCGCGCTGGCGGCACTACTTCCGTGCCAGCCGCCGGCGCCTGCTGCCGTCAGCACGCCGACTGGTTGGGCAGACGCTCAACTATGCCCGGCCCTCCTACCATCCGTCGCAGGAGTTCTCCACCGCCCAGGCCGTCGCCTACCTTGCCAGCTCACCCGCGGCTACCGCCGCGGCGGCCTGAGATGGGCACGGGGTGGGTCGCCCCGCCCGACTTGCGGGGCCGCGAGCGGCCC
>JBGSWT010000313.1:0-1659 GCA_041751815.1 Pseudonocardiaceae bacterium | reverse complement strand
ACTCGCGTGGGCCGGCGCGGGCACGGCTTACCTCACGCTGCTGCTGGTACAGGCACTGCCGGGTGGAGCGCCCGCACCCGGCCTAGCCCAGGCCGCCGGCATCGCGGCCTGGGTGCTCGTCGTGCTGCTGGCCAGTGAGGGGCTTCGGATCCGCGCCGAACGCGGCGCCGAGGCCGCCCGGTCCCGGGATGAACAAGAACGGCGCCGGGCCACCGAGCAGCGCCTGCAGATCGCCCGCGACCTGCACGACGTGCTCGCGCACAACATCTCGCTGATCAACGTCCAGGCGTCGGTCGCATTGCACCTGCTCGACGAGCAGCCAGACGCCGCGCGTGGTGCCCTGACCACGATCAAGCAGGCGAGCAAGGACGTACTCACGGAGATGCGCTCGGTGCTGGGCGTACTGCGCGCCGTGGACGAGACTGCGCCACGTGTCCCGGCACCCAGCCTGGCCCGGCTCGACGAGCTGGTGGCCAGCAGCGGCGATGCTGGGCTGGACCTGCATACTGAAGTGCAGGGCGATCCGCTGCCGCTGCCCGCGAGCGTGGACGTCGCGGCCTACCGGATCCTGCAAGAGGCGTTGACCAACGCCGCCCGGCACGGTGCCGCGGCCCGGGCCACCGCTCTGATCACCTACCGCCCCATCGACCTCACCGTCCAGGTGAACAACCAGATGGCTGATACGCCACCGTCGGACGTCGAAGGGACCGGAAACGGGATCGCCGGGATGCGGGAACGGGTCACCGCGCTGGGTGGCCAGTTCAGTGCGGGTCCGTTACCCGGGAGCCGGGAGTTCCGGGTGCGGGCCAGCTTCCCGCTGGACACGCTCCCGATGGAGGATGGCTCGAAGGAGGACGGAACGTGATCAGCGTGTTGCTCGCTGACGACCAGGCACTGGTCCGTGCCGGATTCCGCGCGCTGCTCGACGCCCAGCCCGATATCGAGGTGGTGGCGGAGGCAGGCGACGGCGCAGCCGCCGTCGCCCTGGCCGTCGAGCTGCGTCCCGACGTGGTGCTGATGGACATCAGGATGCCGGGCACCGACGGGCTCGCGGCGACCAAGCAGATCGCCGCCGATCCCCGGTTGGCAGGCGTGCACGTGGTCATCCTGACCACCTTCGAGCTCGACGAGTACGTCTTCGAGGCGCTGCGCACTGGTGCCAGCGGCTTCCTGGTCAAGGACACCGAACCGGCTGATCTGATCAGCGGGGTGCGTGCAGTGGCCGGCGGCGATGCGCTGCTGTCCCCGGGCGTCACCCGGCGGCTTATCGCTGAGTTCGCCAGCCGCGCCAAGCAGCCGGCGAATACCGCGGCACTGCGCGCGCTCACCGATCGGGAACGCGAGGTGATGGCGCTTGTCGCCCAAGGGCTGTCCAATGAGGACATCGCCACCACACTGTTCGTCAGCCCGGCAACGGCCAAGACACATGTCAGTCGCGCAATGGTCAAACTCGGCGCCCGGGACCGCGCGCAGCTCGTGGTGATCGCTTACGAGGCAGGCCTGGTCCGTCCAGGCTGGCGGCCCTAGCCCCGTAGGCGGCACGACATGTCGGACATGAGCGCCTGACACACCGTGCATGAGAGACGGACACGCGGGGTTTGGTGCTTTATCGGCCTCGCCAGGTCGGATCGCGCCGCTCCAGCACGGCGGCCCGGCCCT
>JBGSWT010000312.1:0-12565 GCA_041751815.1 Pseudonocardiaceae bacterium | reverse complement strand
CCGCCACCACCGACGTCCCCGCCAGTGCCGCCGCCGTCGCCGAAGTCGCCACCGCCATCGGCGCCACCACCACCGTCGCCACCGTCGCCACCGGACATTGCGTCGGCCTGCCCGGCGTCATAGCCCTGCTCCCACGCCTGCCCGGAGGGGATCCCGCCCATTCCGGAGAACATCGTGCTGAACAGCAGGACCGAGCCCAGACCCCAAGCACCACCTACCAGCGCCGGTTTCCACCAGGGTTCGCTGTACCACCCCTGCGGTACCGGTCGGCCAGCCACCCGGCCGCCCGGGTAGTAGTGCGGCGTGCGGTCACCGGGATGCGGTGAGGCTGCGTAGTCGTGGCCCTCGACCTCAACGGTGCGGTCTTCGGTAACCGAACCGGCGGCGGCCTGGCCCGGCACCGGCGGCAAAGCAGGTCCGGGATCCATCCCCATCGCGGAACGGGCGGCTCGCACGTAGTAGAGCCCCTCCAAGGCCGTCTGGGTAACCAGGCGACACTGTGCCGCAGTCCGTGCGGACTCCATCTGGGAGCCGGCGGCCGTGTAGCGCTCCGCTGCGTCGGCCAGCGCCTGCTTGGAGGGCTCATCGGTACCGACCAGGCTGAGGACCTGCCCGCCGAGGCGCTCCACCCAGCGGCGCGCCTCAGCCTTCGAGTCCTCAAGCTCACGCTGCTGGGAGGCCTGCCGGTGCTGAAGGTAATACGCCGCGCCACCACCGATCAGCAGTACGAGTATCACCACCGAAATCAGCGTGCCCACGACGACCTCCTCCACAACCAGACCGGACACTGCCGACATTACCCGCGCTACGGACGGGCTCCGGTCGTGCTGCCCGAGGCTCGGCCGTCACCGAGACAGGGTTCCGAGGTAGGTCCCGACCGTTGATCGCCTCCAACATGCCGCTTGCCGTCCCGTATGTCACAGGCTGCTGATCAGTGTTGACAGCAAGCCATAACCGCCACGATTCTCCCCCCGGGAAAACGGAAGGTCGGGGAGATGTCAGGCACACCAATCTACGAGCAGCTGTGCAGGGACTACGTCGAGGCCGGCAAGGCCTGGCCGGGCAATGCAACGTCGCCGTCGGTCGCCAGCCAGTTAACGGTTTCTGCGCACTCCACTCCGGTCGCTGGGGATCCGCTGGTATCCGAGCTGGGCGAACACCTGCCGCTCGCGATCGCCGAATTGACGTGCCCGGGCGACTAGGCCGTGTCCCGCGGGTCACGAACCGGGTCCGTGGCCGACTTGAGTGCTCTTAGCTCGCCGAGCTCATGTAAAGCAGGGTTGTTCGGTCGGCCCGGGACAGCTCTGCTGTTGAGTTGGGGAACCCGAGAGTGAGCGTCAAGTGTGAAGATCTGCGGGACACGCCGTAGGTGAATCCCTTGCTCAGGCAGCGGCAGGGACCTTGTCGAGAAAGCCCAGCACCAACGCGAGCTACCCGTTGCGGTCGCGTTCGACCACGTCGAAACCGATGACCAGCGGCTCGCCGTTGGGTGGACCTAGTGCCCAGGTGAAGCGAGCTTGATCGTGGTGGGCGTCGACCGGGCCGGCGAGTCGCATCACCAGGCCGGGGAACTGGGCCTGAACAGCGTGAATCGTGGCATCGATCGCGTCGTGGCCCTGCGCGACCACCAGCGGGTCGATGTAGCGGGCGCCGGGCGCCCACACCTGTTCCACTGAACGGCGGCGGGCGGCGGTGTCGGTCTCATTCCACACCGTGATGTAGCGCTGGATCAGTGAATCGAAGCCGCTCATGTCGTTGTCCTCCTCAGATGCACGGTCCTGCCGGTCGGTCGGGTCTGCCGTCGATGCTGGAGGGCGACCGGGCATGCCGTCGATTACCTTGGAGGTCATCGCGTCGACGGCTACGCCGTGCCTACCGTGACGGCGTGCGCAGTACACAAACGGCGAATCCGCCAGTCGGAACATCGATCAGGCGCTGGCGCGAACACCGGCGACTTACCCAGCTGTCGTTGTCCGTACCGGCCCGGGTTTCCGCGCGGCACCTGAGCTTCGTCGAGACCGGACGCTCCCGCCCGACCAGCGAGATGATCCTGCATCTGTCCGAGCCACATCTACTCGCGCGGTTGCAACGACAGATCGCCGCGACCGATGATGATCAACTCTGTCGGCTTCACGAGGAACTCTGCGCATACCCGGGCGGCGAGGCCACCGCTGAACACAGCAGCGACGCCATCATCGTGTCGCTGCGCTACCACACTGCCCACGGTGAATTGTCGCTGTTCAGTACCACCCCGTCTTCGGAACACCCCTGGACGTGACGGTGGCTGAACTGGCCATCGAATCCTTCTATCCCGCCGATGACATCACCGCCGCCGCCCTCAGGAGGTACGCCTAGCGGCGCGGACGGCCACGACGCGTCCCTTACCGTTACCTTGAGCTGGAGGTAGCCGTGCCCGAAGGCGACACCGTGTACTTGGCGGCCAAGCGTATGACGGCCGCGCTGAGCGGGAAGCGCCTAACCCGAGGCGAGCTGCGTCATCCACGGCTGGCTGAGCATGATCTCTCGGGGCTCGCGGTCCTGGGCGTACACAGCGTCGGAAAGCACATGTTCACCCGTTTCGATGACGGACGAAGTCTGCATACGCATTTCCGGATGGATGGCTCTTGGCACCTTTACCGACCCGGGCAGCGTTGGCGCCGGCCAGGCCATCAAGCCCGGGCAGTGTTGACCACGCAAGAACAAGTAGCAGTAGGTTTCCTCCTGCACGACATGGCGCTTGTCGTCACCCGGGACGAACACCGTCTCGTGGGTCACCTGGGTCCTGACCTGCTCAAGCCCCACTGGGACGAGAACGACGCCGCGGTCGCGGCTCAACGGCTACGCGGACACCCCGGCGTCGAACTTGGCGTTGCACTGCTCGATCAACGGATCATGGCGGGGGTCGGAAACCTGTACAAGACGGAGATGTGTTTCCTGTTGGGAGTATCGCCGTGGGTCCCTGTCCACGATGTCGATCCCGACATTGTGGTGGCTCTGGCTCGGCGGCTTCTCGTGGCGAACGCGGACCGTCCCGAGCAGTCCACCACCGGGGAGTTGGCCCGCGGCAAACAGCACTGGGTGTACGAGCGGGGTGGGAAACCATGCCGTCGCTGCGGAGGGCGAATTATCCGCGCGGTACAAGGAAATGATGTCTATGCCAGGAACACGTATTACTGCCCTCGCTGCCAGCTGGGGTCACACCCGCCGCCGTAAGGCTGCCGGCGTGGATGATCAGAGGTTCACCGCCCAGATCACTGCCAGGACGATGCCGGCGACCAGAACCAGACCCACCGCGAGCACCGCCCAGGCCGCGGCCCCGCCCCGAGGATCCTCGCTGCGGTCCAGGCGCGGCAGATCGAACTTGATGTGCTCCGGTTCGGTCACCACTGCTCCTCGTCTACTCCAGCGGTCGGGAAGGGCGCTGAGTCACAAAAGGTACCTTTGGGACAGCCCGCCTGGATTAGCGTTTGCTTAGAGTTTCCATACCGGTCATGCCGGCCAAGCACCCAACGTCACTGCATGGTCACGTACCGTGAAATGAGGCAGACGTCTTCGACGCTGACCGATATGGCGTGCTGTTGCGGTCTGACGCGTTGGCGGTTCGACCCCGAACGGCTAGGAGAACATCGTAGTACTGCAACGACACACTTGCGGTGTCGGGCCACATGGATGTCGGGCATGGCGATCACGCTGGCGTTTAGGTCATTCCCGGCGGCTGTAGAGAATCCATCGCGTCAGATGGTGCTGCTAAGTCGACAGGCGCGAGCGGGGGAGCCCGTCGAGGTGCCTCACCTGGGGATCCTGTGAAGACTGTCTGCGGTGCGCGCGGTACCGTGGCCGCAGTGGGAGCCCTGGCCGACGGAAGCGGAGACCCCGCGATCGCTGTATGACTTGCATGGAGGGGAATGCCCCATCCTGTATGCGATCTCACTTTTCATTCGCAGATGGCTAGGAGCAATACTTCGCCGTTGAAGAACGACGCCGTTGAACAGACTTGGCATTGATCCATTACAATATCGACTGCAACGGCGACCGACATGGGCGCCGTGAGTGCGAGCTTCATATGTGGCTCCATTTGATGTACAGTCACAGCCATGCTCCGTCGGCCGGCGGCCGTTGCTGCCAGGAGGAGAGCACCATGGAGAACAGTATCGCCGCCAACCGGCAAGTATGGGATCGCGATTATCCATGGCCCCGCGACGGCGACGAGTGGAGCGAGTTCGCTGATTACTGTGGCCAGCCGTACGAGCGATGGTACACATCGGTGCTCGATTCTCTTATCCGGCCATTCTTGAGACCCGGTGACACTGCCCTCGAGATTGCACCGGGTTACGGAAGATGGCTGGGGGAGCTGTCCACACTTGCGTCACACGTCGTCGCCGTGGACCTTAACCCTTCGTGCATCAACCGATGCAAGGAGCGCTACTCGGAGCGGGACAATGTGCACTACATCGTCAACGACGGGAGGACTCTAACGGGGGTCGACGACGTATCAGTGAACTTCGTATTCTCGTTCGAGGCCTTCGTGCACATGGAGATCGACGTGATCGAGAGTTATATGCGAGAGCTGGCGAGGGTACTGGTTCCAGGCGGCACGGCGGTCATCCATCACGCCGGACGAGCGGAAGCGACCAAACCGCTTCATCAGCTGCGGCAGGGGTCGTGGTGGCAGAAGAATCTGTACACGATGTTGTCGTTGCGGCGAACTCCCGAACGAGACGGCTGGCGCTCCGATGTCAGCGCCCAGGATGTGGTCCGGGCGGCGCGATCCGCGGACCTAGCTGTGGTGGCTCAGACACAGCGCTGGGGGATGGGCTTGGCGTACGACGTCAGACGATTCAACGACTGGATTTCCATCCTGACCCGTCCGGTCGGGTCCGATCACACCTGATCGGACCCTGCCATGCCAACGAGTTGAGTGTCCACCCGGGCGACGACCCGGATGGTTCGCCCGAAAGGACCGGTCTGACCGTCGTTACCCATACGCCCCGTCCCGCGTTGAGCTACGGGGTGCTCGGGACGGGCAGTCTTTCTCCTTCCGGGCGCTGGGGAATGTCGCTTACTGTCACGGATCGCTGCCGCATGCCGTCCACCGCGCCGAGCGCGTGTCCATGCAGTAAGGGGAGATCATGGTCAGTCACCGAGGTCAGGCCGGGGCCGCGCTGGCGGTTCTGACAACGGCAGCCGCGGTAGGTTTGGCGCCGCCGGGAGCGGCTGACACGGCGCCGCAGGCCCAGGCAAGTCGGGCTGCCCTGATCACCGGTGCTGGGTCCATCAACGAGACCGAGGCGCGGTATCAGATCAAGGGTACCGATCTGGGCATCATGTGGACTGACGAGCGAGGGCAGATCCTCGCCGCCTTCGGTGACACCTTCGGGGTCGGCTGGGCCGGTCACGGCAGCGGTGTTGGTGACCCGGCCGCGATCGATTGGCGGTCGAACACGCTGGCTCGCAGTAGCGACCGCAACCCGGCCGATGGCATGTCGTTCGACAACTTCGTCACCGACCGCCCCGGCCACGCCAAAGAACTGCTGCCCTCGCTGAAGCAAAACGGCGTCGAGATGACCAAGATCCCCACCGGCGGCGTCAACATCAACGGACGCGACTACATGGCCTACATGTCGGTGCGCAAATTCACCACCCCCGGACGCTGGATCACCAACTACAGCGGCATCGCCTACTCCGACAACGCCGGCCAAACCTGGAAAGACGCCCCCGGCGCCCAACGACCCAACACCGCAGCACTCGACGACAACTTCCAGATGATCGCGTATACCCGCCACGACGGCCTCATCTACGCCTTCGGCACCCCCCAGGGCCGCTTCGGCGCCGCCTACCTCGCCCGCGTCCCCGAACAACGACTACTCGACAACACCGCCTACGAGTACTGGACCGGCAAAGACTGGCAACGCGGCACCAGCGCACTAGCCGCCCCCATCGTGTCCGGGCCCGTCGGTGAGCTGTCGGTCCGCTACGACGACACCCTCCGCAGCTGGCAGATGATGACCATGGACGAGGACCGCGGCGCGATCGTCGTCCGGCTGGCGCCCCACCCCACCGGACCCTGGAGCGACCCGATCACCGTCGCCACCTCCCAGGAGTACCCACACCTCTACGGCGGCTTCCTCAACCCCGACTCCAACGGCCGCGACATCTACTTCACCATGACCCAATACGACCGCTACAACGTCTCAATGATGCACGCCACACTGCCCGCCGACGCAGTGAACAGCGCGCAGGCATCCTGATATCTCTCACGGGAGGGGTGACGCTGCGGTTGCGTCGGCTCAACAGTGGGTGTTTCTTTGGGGGTCGCGACCATGCACTCTCGAAAGGAGCCCCATGAACATCGACAGCATCACTCCGGACGCGGCGCTGCCAAACACTCCCGTGCTCATCAAAGGTGACGGTGTGAACACCGCGGCGAAGCTTCTGTTCGGCGACGAGCCAGTCCCGTTCAAGGTCAACAGAACCGGAACCATCGAGGCGAGCGTCCCTGACGGCTCGGGAACGGTCGATGTGACCGTCGAACTCGAGGATGGCGACAAGAGCAACAGCGTCAGCTTCACCTTCCTGGGGGTGGGCTGACTCCCGGGTATCGACTTCACCGCGCGCTCCGCGGGTGCGGGGCGCCATGGCGTCATCTTCCGGTCCGGGAACGATGCGCTATGCCCGCACCTGCGGAGCGAGGTCGTCGCCGTCGGTGCTACTTGGATCCCACAGGCGCTGGGGTCCGAGATTCGGTGTGGTCTCTGTGCTGCGGTTCAGATCCTTCCGGCCGGGTACGGGTGAACACTGCCGCCGGCCCCGGCCCACCGGTGGGGAGACGGTGTGTTCCGGCGTGGTGTGCCTGTTGCGGCTCGGTCCCGGTGGCCGGGACGTCGGCGTTGATGCGCTCACCACGGAGCTGGTCATAGATCGGCGTTTGGTTCACGGGTGACACCGTAGGCGCGGCTCTGCGTGGACGGCGTCAACATGGTGTGTACAGGTGCAGGCCCTATGTGGATGGGACGCCAGCGACGGGCAATTCGTCGGATTCGCTCTACCCATTCGTGTCGGCTCATCCTCCAGCGGGAATACCTCCGCCAGCACGCATTGGCCCTTTGTAACCATGTGGTCGATGAACCCACTCGTTTGACTGAACATCTTCACGATCAGGTCATCTTGGTCAAGCTTTCCGACACAGGCGCGTCTTGTGATGGGCTACGAGCCGAGGGGCGGCCAACCTGCCGGCCAACCTGCCGGGCAGCGGGATCGGAATGACGGACGAACAGCCGAGTGATGAAGGGGCAAACGCGCCGCCATGCGAAACCGAGAGACGAACCACTCTCCAGCATCTGCATCACCGCTGAAGAACGACGTGCCGGCTGACGTCATCACCCCGCACTGGGTCAAACACGCCGTCTTCTACCAGATCTTCCCGGACCGCTTCGCGAAGAGCGACAGTGTGGACAAGCCGCACAACAGCCTCGAGCCCTGGAACAGCGATCCGACGCCGTGTGGGTATAAGGGCGGGGATCTGGCTGGCGTGCGGGAGCGGCTTGACTACTTGCAAGACCTGGGTGTCACGGCGCTCTACTTCAACCCCATCTTCCAATCCGCATCGAACCACCGTTATCACACGCACGACTATTACCAGGTCGATCCGCTGCTCGGCGGGGACGAAGCATTCGACGCGTTGCTGGCCGAGTGCCGGCGGCGCGGCGTGCGGATCGTGCTCGACGGGGTGTTCAACCACGCCAGTCGAGGATTCTTCCCGTTCAACGATGTGCTCGAGAACGGCAAGGCGTCACCATGGCTTGACTGGTTCACCTTCCACGAGCACCCAGCCAACGCCTACGATCCTGCCCGGCCGCCCGGTTACGAGGCTTGGGCCGGGTTGCACGCCCTGCCCAAGCTCAACACCGACAACTCGCAGGTCCGCGAGTACCTGATGCGTGTCGGCGAGTACTGGCTTCGCAAGGGGATCGACGGCTGGCGGCTCGACGTCCCATCCGAGATTCACTCGGAGGGCTTCTGGCAGGAGTTCCGCCAGCGAATAAAGGCGATCAACCCCGAGGCGTACATCGTCGGGGAGGTTTGGGGAGACAGCCGGCCGTGGCTGCAAGGTGACCAGTTCGACGGCGTCATGAACTACCTCTTCACCGAAGCGGCGATCGCCTTCAGCGCTGGCCACCGCGTGCGACCTGAGACCGTCCAAGGCCGCTCTTACGCCCCCTGGCCAGGCATCGATGGCCGAACCTACGCGGCCAAGATCGACCACCTCCTGCGCCTCTATCCCTGGCCGATCCAGCTCACCCAGCTCAACCTGCTCGACAGCCACGACACCTCCCGCTTCGTCACCATCGCCGGTGGCGACCGGGCCAGCGTCCGGCTCGGCACGCTGCTTCTGTTCACCTTCCCCGGCGCCCCCTCGATCTACTACGGCGACGAGATCGGCCTGACCGGGGCGCTGCCGGACCACTGGGCGCGCAAGCCCTTCCCCTGGGATCACCCGGAGCGGTGGGACCTGGAGGCCCTCACCTTCCACAAGGCGCTCATCGCGCTGCGCCAGTCCCACCCCGCCCTTCAGGTCGGCGAGTACATCCCCCTCTACGCCGATCCGGACGTCTACGCCTTCGCTCGAACCCTGGACGCCAGCACGATGATCGCCGCTGTCAACGTCGCCGGGGCATCTCGTCGGTGCAAGGTTCCGCTGATCGGCGCACTGCCAGCGCAACCAGCCACGGTCACGAGGCTCTTTGCGACCGACGGCTCACCGATCGCCGAGCTAGGCCCCGGCACGCTGACGCTGACGCTCCCAGCACGCAGCGGCGTGGTCTTCGACGTCTCGCCCACTCCCCACGACGGTCCTTGACGAGGAGCGCACTCGGCGCCCGCTCAGGAGCTCGATTGAATCCGACGCCGCTGCAGGGTCTGGCTTGTCAGGGTTGCCTGACAAGGTGTTTCTTCCTAGTACCGGGAGCCGTATCGTCCGAGGTGACAGCCTGCTTCGGTCCGAATGGGCCGTGCATAAGGACCGCCGACCGGGTATCAGGGGGATTGGGGGGATACCCGGTCGGCGGCCAGTACGCCAGCTTCCAGGGGGTAGCCGCTGGCGTAATCGGCGAATTGGGCGGCCATGCAGACGCCCAACAACCCGTTCGGACCGGCTGACGTCATGTGGAGCCGGGCCGTGTGGGAAATCTCGCCATAGCCTCAGTGTGCGCTAATCCCTTGCTGTTGACAACCGTAGATGCCCACTATCGCTAAATCATCCTGGCCGCCATCCCAAGCAACGACTAGATACCGCCTCACCCCCGGTCATATGCACGTGCAGCTGCCCATGCGGATGCACTTTGGCTGTTCATGACGTGTTTGCCGATGTGTACAGTCCATCTCCGTTCGGGAGAAGCTATACCGTTACTGATGAAACATGGCCATGAAACGCCACCGTCGCACTCCTGAGGTGCCGACCATCACAGCGGCACTAACCTGGCCCCAGTATGATGTGACAAGGGCACTTCAGCCGGCAAGATAGACATGGGTCCAACACCGGAACTAAGAGATGCGCTCGTCGATGCACGGCGCGATGACAACTGCCATCTGGTGATAGATCTGTATTCCCTCACGTTCATGGATTCGGTTGGCTTACCGGCATCGGCGCAGGCATCGGCCTGGTCAGGTGATGAATTGCTCGAAGTAGCGGTTGATTGACGATGCCCGGTCGCTGCAAATGTTCTTGATCGCTTGGATGGTCTCGTCGGGTCCTCGGGCTGGGAGCAGAGCGGCCACCTCAGACGCGAGGGCAGCTGCGTAGCTCTCCGACTTGGCCCAGAAGTCCGAGACGTTTGTGGCGGTAGCAGCAACGATTGCTCCCTTGGCCAACGAGTTGGCTTGCGTGCCGATTTCGGAACACTCGTGGCGGAAGGTGTTGATCGCTGTTGCGGCGGCGGCAGCTGAGGCCTGCCGACACCTGGCCATGACCGCCTGGATTTCCGGGAGGCTCTTGCCCAGCGATGCGCTGGCCACGACGTCGGTCATGCAGATCTGCTCGGAGGCGCTGATCTCCACGAGTTTCGCTCGGAGTTGCTCGGCGGGATCAACCAGCTCGGGCGGGAGGGGCGACATCGAAGGGTCCTTTCCGTCGTGACCTGGCATCACGGGACCCGTGCGAGGACAGCCTGACATCGATGCGGTGCCGGAGGAAAGACGTGCAGCGGTCCTGACCGATCCGGCGAGGCGTGGACGATCAACCTCGAGGGAAGGTCATCACAACAGCCCTCCTGCTCCGGGACGCCGCGAGGGGGCACCCCATCGACGTTTTGGTGACTATCGCCGTAGGGCTGGTCCCGCGAGCACGGCGCCAGGGCGCCTGCAGCAAGGCGGAGCCGACCCTGACGAGCAGGTGAGGGCCTGGCGTAACCCGTCGATGGTGGACGGATCAAGCAACCCGTGCCGGATCAAAGGCGAACGGGGCACACCGCGCGGCGGGAGCGGATGACCGCGACTGTGCCCCGGGTCTGCGCACTCACCGAGCGGATGCCTGACCGGTTCCGGGTTCTCGTGCTCGCGGCGGCACAGCGGGTGCTTCACGTGCGTCGGCGCCTTACCCAGCGCGGTCACGGTGGTTGTGCAGGTGGCAACATCCCTTCCAGTCACCGGCCGGACCTGCCAGGCTTGCTCAGGGGGCACCGATAATTCGCGGGCCTTCAGCATGGATTCAGTTGCTATTAGCGTGGGCATTCATATCCGGCGTCAGCCAGGTTGTCGCATAAGTGTCTGGCGCCTTCGTCGATTTTCCGACGCATTTCGGCGCGTTCGCTATCGGATGGAATGCGTACCGCATGCGGCGGCCGGCCATTGGTGACTATTTCGCAGTCTCCACCTTGCGACCGATACTTAGCGCAATCTTCCTCAGCTATCTGCCGGTATTGCTCCCAGGTGCATTGGTCCGAGTGGTCGGATTCGCAAGAGTAAGGTGTCCGTGGCGCAGTGACACGGTCAGCTCCGGTATCGTGCGGCTTGGCCGTCTCGGAACGGTTCGTTAACAATAATGCAATCCCAATGATAACTGCCGCGATCAGAATATCCTTTATCTTCACTAGCGCTCCTTAGCTATGCCTGATGCGAACGTTAGCTCTCGATCGGCCTCGCGTAGTCGTTCCAGATCGTTCTCATGCATCGGCAACGGTCCCCGCTAAGTCATTCCGAATCGATGAGAGTTGATCAAGCACCCAAGTGTGCCAGGGCCGCAAGGCCCCACCAGCGCCGTTCACCCCATCTCCACCACCTCAGCGCGTTGCCGTTCACACGAGAACGTCGTGCTCCGGGTAGGAAAGATAGGGGATGTCCTGCTCGGTCACTCCCCGACCCGGCTCATCTCTTCAGCCGTCCGGGCGCACCAGGCTAGATGCCACCGCATTTGCCGGTGGAAGCCGTCGAGCCAGGCCCACGGCCGGCGTCCAACACCCCGGTGCCGTGATGGACAGCGAGGGTGTCCCAAGGCCGGGCGATGACCTCTGACCTGGGTGATCATCCGGGTGTGACCGTACGCAACAGCCGACCCGACCCGCCCACGCCTCGACCGTTGTCCAACTGGACTATCACGGCAGGCGGCGCTGGTGACGCCCGGCCGTCACGGCGGTGGTCTGATTCGGGCTGCTGCGTCACTGGGTGGCAGCGAGCACAGATCTAGCTCGACGCGATCCGCACCCGCCGGGACCCTAGTGATCGGCACCGGCGGGGTAGTGGCGCCGCTGCTAACCGTCCGCCGGCATACCCGGGCGTATCTGAAAGCGCCCGGGTCACTCTCCAAATCTGAGTGATCCGGCCGGTGCGCAGTCCTCGCAGAGCAGCACCATGCCGGTCACTCTGTGCAAGGCCATGTAGTTCTCGGCCGTCATGAAGGTGTCGTCCTGGCGAGGTAGCTGCACATCTCGTTCGCATCCGCACTGCTCACACGCCAGTGGCATCCATTGGAGAGGTTCAGAGCTTGTCGTCATGTCCGCATCGTCTCAGCCTGCCGCGGGCCTACCCGTTTGGCCGTATCGGTCAGATACCTGGAGTCGGGTTGCATCTCGCTGAAAGGATCTTTCTTGTGTCGAGCTGCTACGGCCGCTATGCCGCATTTGCGTATTTCTCCCTGGCGACCGTTTGCCTGTGTAGCCTTCGATCAGGTTGACGCGAGGTGTGATGGTCTGGATCTGGCTTCGCGCACTTCCTCAGGGCGCTCTGACGGCCGAGCAGCCGTGGCTTGGTAGAGGAACAGAGACCATGAGCGGATCAGTTGATGCGGTCATCGTGGGTGGCGGGATCGCTGGGTCGGCGTTGGCCACCGTGATGGCCAGGGACGGCTACCAGGTCGTCGTGCTCGAACGCCAAACCACCTATCGGGACAAGGTGCGCGGCGAGTGGATGGCCTGTTGGGGCGTGGCCGAGCTTCTCCGGCTGAACCTGGAGAAGCCACTGTTCGACGCGGGTGGCTGCTATGTGACGCGGGCGGTGCCGTACGACGAGGTGACCGACCCGGCGCAGGCCGAGGCAGCCGCCCCGCCGCTGGACCAGATCCTGCCCGGCGTGCCGG
>JBGSWT010000311.1:0-4096 GCA_041751815.1 Pseudonocardiaceae bacterium | reverse complement strand
GGGACAGGACCGTACGCGCGGGCAGCAGCTCCACGTCCTGGCCATCGATCTCGGCAAAGCTCAGTGCCTCAGACATCCGAATCCTCCTCGCAGTGGCCCCCAGCGGACCGGGAACAGATCATGGATCGAATCACCAATCCGGCTTATCTATAACCATGGCCAGAAGAAGGTCACATGAGAACCTGCATTCACCCCCTAAACTTCGCGCGCCACTACCTAGCTGTGGAGCCGAAATGGCGAACAGTTACGCATATCCAGAACCCGGATACCTACGAGCTGGCCGCCGAGCACTCTTCTCAGCTGCCGAATAGGGCCGGGACTTTGATCAGTAGCTGATACAGGCCGTACAGGAACGGCACAATGACCCACGCCCAAGCCAGCACGGTGAGCACCACGCGCCCGTTCGAAGCTGATCCGGTTGCCTCCGGGCTCATGCCGCCGTCGCCGCCCTCCCCGGCGCCCGCTCGGACGCCGGCTCGTGGAATCTCGCCTTGACCGGGCGGATGAGCTCATTGCAGATGAACCCGATGACCAATAACCCGATCATGATCGTGAAGGACGGGGCGTAGCGGCCCGGGCCGGCCACCCCGGCCGCGATGCGGTTGTCCGCGATCGCGTTGACGATCACCGGGCCGAGCACTCCCGCAGTCGACCACGCGGTGAGCAGCCGGCCGTGGATCGCACCGACCTGGTACGTGCCGAACAGATCGCGCTGGTAAGCGGGCACGGTGGCGAATCCGGCGCCGTAGAACGACAGGATGAGCATGCAGCAGACCAGGAACAGCACCTTGTTGGCGTTCGTGGTAAGCGTCACCACCAGGTAGAGCAGTGCGCCGACACCCAGGTAAATCCGGTAGACGTTCCGGCGGCCGATCACATCGGAGGTGGAGGACCAGACGAAGCGGCCAAGCATGTTGGACAGGGACAAGATCGCAACAAAACCCGCTGCCGCGGCGGCCAGCCCGCCCCTGCCAGGGAAGAAGTCGGTGTAGATCGGCGCCGCACGTTCCAGGATACCGATGCCCGCCGTCACGTTGAAGCACAGGACCACCCACAGCAGCCAGAACTGCGGCGTCCTGATCGCGTTGCGCGCCGAGACGTTGCCCTCGCTGATCAGCGAACCGGTCGGCTGCGCTGTGGGCTCCCATCCCGCAGGTTTCCAATCGGCGGCCGGCACCCGGATGAGCAGCCAGCCCACCGACATGAACACCGCGTATCCGACGCCGTGAATCAGGAACGCCATGGCGATCCCGCCGGCGTCGGCATCTGCACCGGTCGCTCCAAAAGCAGTCAGCATCGAGGTCGACCACGGTGCCGCGATCAGCGCCCCACCACCGAAGCCCATGATGGCGATACCGGTGGCCAGGCCCGGCCGGTCGGGGAACCATTTGATCAACGTGGACACCGGAGAGATGTAACCGATGCCAAGGCCGATCCCGCCGACGAAGCCGTACCCGACGACCACCAGCCAATACTGCCCGATCGACACCCCCAAGGCGGAGATGAGGAACCCACTACAGAAGCAGCACATCGAGATGAACATGGCCCAGCGCGGGCCGTTGCTGTCGACCTTGGTGCCGAATAGCGCCGCGGACAGACCCAGCATCACGATGCCGAGCGTGAACGGCATCGCGCTGGCGACGCCGGAGATGCCCAGCGACGTCTCCAGTGGCTTCTTGAACACGCTCCACGCGTAGGCCTGACCGATCGCCAGATGGATCGACAGCGCCGCCGGCGGGATCAGCCAACGACTCCAGCCGGGTGTGGCGACGATTCGCGAACGATCGAGGTATCTCGCAGCCACTGGCGGTGCTCCTACCTGGTCAACGCTGTGGACTCTATTGATAGAGGGACCTACCGGCGAGTTGATACTCAGCACGGTGCGCGAGATCGGGCGAAACGGATGAGTAGCGCACAAAGGCTCGACGCCCGCCGGTGCGGGGATCGACAGCGGCTGCGCTGGGGGCGCCCCCGGCGTCACGTTCAGGTGGTGTGAATGGACTCGGGTATCTGGCCGCCACTGGCGGCGCTCCTCTCCGGCGAACGCTGTAGACGCTACTGATAGGCGTGTAGACGCTACTGATAGGCGGTAGAGCTACACAGCGCACTGACACTCATTGACCGTAATGTGGGAGATCCGGGGGTAACGAATGAATAGCGCGCATGGCGCGACGCCCCCCAGTGCGGGGATGCGCCGGGTGGCAATCGCAAGCTGTGTGGGGACCACCATCGAGTTCTATGATTTCTTCATCTACGGCACGGCCGCGGCACTGGTATTCCCGAAGGTTTTCTTTCCGGCGTTGGGTTCGACCGCCGCCACGGTGGCCTCGTTTGCCACCTTCGCGGTGGCCTTCATCGCCCGCCCGGTCGGGGCGGTGGGTTTCGGACACTTCGGCGACCGGATCGGCCGCAAGCGGACACTCATCTCGACGCTGCTGCTGATGGGCGTCGCGACCGTGCTGATCGGATTGCTGCCGGGTGCGGCCACTATCGGGATCGCGGCGCCCATCCTGCTGGTCGTGCTGCGATTCGCCCAGGGTCTCGCGGTGGGCGGGGAATGGGCCGGCGCGACGCTGCTGACCGCGGAATACGCGCCGCCACAGCAGAGGGGACGGTATGCGATGTTCCCACAGCTCGGTCCGCCGATCGCCCTTGCACTGTCCAGCGCAACATTTCTGGTCACCGGTCTCACCTTGGGAAACACCGATCAGTCGTTCCTCGACTACGGGTGGCGGGTTCCGTTCTTGATCAGCATTGTGCTGGTCGCAGCGGGTCTGTACGTCCGGTTGAAGTTCGAGGAGACGCCGGTGTTCCGGGATGCCCAGCGGCAGCAACCGACCGCACAGGCACCGCTGCGGGACGCGTTCACCTACGCGCCACGGGAGATCCTGCTCGCGGCCGGGTCCGTCACGATGATATTCGGGCTGTTCTACACCGGCACGACCTACCTCACCAGTTACGGCACCAGCCCGACCGGCGCAGCCCTGAGCCGCACGCTGGTGCTGTCCCTGGGGATCGTTGCCGGTGCGGTGATGGCCCTGTGTGTCATCCTGTCGGCGATCTACTCCGACCGGTTCGGGCGGCGCGCCCTGATCATGGCGTCCTGTGCCGCTGCGGTGGTGTGGTCGCTGGTGCTGTTCCCGCTGCTGGACACGCGCTCTCCGGTGGCCTTCGCCGTCGGCCTGATCGTCACCCTGGGGCTCATGGGTTTCGCCTACGGCCCAGTCGGAGCGTTCCTACCCGAGACGTTCCCTACCCGATACCGCTACACCGGGGCCGGCGCGAGCTACAGCCTGGCCGGCATCGTAGGCGGCGCGATTCCGCCGTTGGTGTCCGCGCCACTGGCGGCAACGTTCGGGAGCTTCGCCATCGGTTTGCTGCTGTGTGGGCTCGCACTGCTCAGCCTGCTGTGCACCGCAGCGCTCGCTGAGACCAAGGACCGCGACTTGCGGCGGGCTCAGCCGAGCGTTCCTGCCCTCCGGTAATCAGGCGGGGGTCGGCAGTCTTCCGGTGATGCCCAGCTCTGCTTCCGCATGCGATCTCCTTCGATCAGGTCGTGACGGCCGGCTCCAAGACCTACCGAGACCCAGTGTCAAGGTCTCAGTACCGGGTACGGTGCGCTAAGTACTTATACCTCAATCGAGTAGGTACCTATAGGCCATTAGGGCCACAGTTGGCCTATCTAGCACCCGCGCCTCACGTAGTGTTACGATTGGCGAGTCCGTAGCCCTGAATGTGGGGGCCGTAGGCAATAGGCAAGGGGGGCCTGCCGTGCTGGACGCAATCGTGTTTCACCTTAAGTGCTCATCAGCTCAACGTTAGCCAGGGCTCACGGAGCTTCGCCCTGAGACAACGTCGACATCAGCCGGTCAGCGAGTTGCCGGTGCCCGCGTAAATCTGCTGAGGCTCGAGTCAGGGCATGAGGTGTGGACCGCTGAACTACACCGCGTACGGGGGGGCAGTACCGAGGATGAGCAGGCTGCAGCAGGACCGTGAGCTGGTTTTGGGGATCACACCCTTCGAGGAACCCAACGCCCCTCTCGCCGCGGCGCTCGCGCGAGCCGGCGTGGTGGGCGTCCTCGACCTGGGCCGAGAC
>JBGSWT010000310.1:0-2296 GCA_041751815.1 Pseudonocardiaceae bacterium | reverse complement strand
GCGGGCATCGCGGCGGCGGCCGCAGCAGTCGCGCTGGGTGGTATCTCGGCAGTGCCTCGGCTGACCATCCAGCTGTCCCGGCTCCCGATGCCCCAGATTCCGGGTAGCACCCAGGACCTGCAGCGCGACTCCGGCTTTCCGGACTACGCCGCGATCGAGCGGCGGGCAGGCGTGGCGCACGAGTACATGACCGGCATGATCATCGGATCCGGTGCGGTAGCCGCAGCCGGTGCAGTCGTTGCCTCGACCGAAGGTGCATTGGGAATTGTGCTTGCCGTGGTGGTCGCCGCTGTTTTGCTCCTGCGGGCGCGGTCCTACGCCAACGGCAGCCAGGCGATCGCCCTGCTGGTCAGTGGGATGGCCGCAGTAGCCGGGCTGCTGGCGGGGTTGCTGGTGACCGCGGGCCAGGCTTTGCTGCTGGCCGTCTTCGGCGGCCTGCTGGTTCTCGCAACGCTCGCGCTGGCCCTGGGAGTCGTTCTGCCCAGCCGCCGGTTCTCCCCGGTGCTACGCCGCTCCGTGGACGTGATGGAAGCGATGCTCATCGCTGCGGTGCTGCCCCTCGCACTGGGTGTGCTGGACCTCTACAACACCTTCAGGGCGCTGTGAGAGCAGTCGCCGGTCATCGTCGGGCGCTACTCGTTACCGGCGTGGCCGCGTTGCTGTGCATGACGGGTCCGGGATTGTCGGTTGCCGCCGAGCCCGGGGTCCGGCCGCCAGGTGAGCCACCTCCAGTGAATACGGCGGCCCTGCCGACCCCGGCCAACGTGAGCGCTTTGCCCTACATTGTGAACAACCGGGCCACCCGGCAGACCGGCCCGGTCGAGCGGCAAGCCGACTGCCAGCAGCCGGCAGCGGACAACGTCGAGGCCGAGCCGGCTGCTCAGCAGCGGTTACGGATCCGGCAGTCACAGCAGTTCGCGACCGGACGCGGCCAACGGGTGGCCGTGATCGACAGCGGCGTGTATCCGCATCCCCGGCTGGCCAGTAGGTTGATCGACGGCGGGGACTACATCGAGAACCGCAGCGGTCTGTTCGACTGCGACGGTCACGGCACCGCGGTGGCCGGCCTCATTGCCGCGGCGCCCGATCCGGCTACCCGGTTCGTCGGGGTGGCCCCTGATGCGGAGATCCTCTCCATCCGCCAGGCCAGCACCTTCTACTCGGTACCGCTACGCCAGCTCGACACCGGCCAGCAGATTCGAAGCGCGGGCACTGGGGACACCGTGAGCATGGCCGAGGCCGTGATGCGTGCGGTGCAGCTGGGTGCAACGGTGATCAACATCTCGGAGGCAGCCTGCTTCCCGGCCGAGCGCGATCAGGTCAATGCCCCGGACCTGCAGGCCGCTGTGCACCATGCGGTGGAGCGCAATGTCGTCGTGGTGGTGGCGGCCGCCAATAGCAGTGATACGTGCAAGCAGAACAGCCCTGGCGTCGTCACCACAATCTCTTCACCGGGCTGGTTCGACGACGACGTGCTGACCGTCGCTGCGACTGACGACAATGGCGACGCAGCGGATTTCTCCATCCGTGGACCGTGGGTCGACGTGGCCGCACCAGGCACCGGCGCGGTGTCCCTGTCCTCGGTCGGACCGGATCTGATCACCGAACTCGTCGACACGGACGGCCAAGCACGCACGCTGGACGGAACCAGCTTCGCCACGCCGTATGTCGCCGGGCTCGTCGCGCTGGTCCGGGAACGGTTGCGCCATCTGACCGCGCGTCAGGTGATGCGTCGCATTGAGCAGACCGCGCAGCACACCGCGGGTCCCGGCGGGCGCAGCGAGGAACTGGGCTACGGCATGGTCGACCCAGTCGCCGCACTCACCGCGGTGCTACCCGAGGAACAGGGTCCCGATCCGGCCCCGGTGAATCCAGCCAGGCTGTCCGGTCTCGGGCCCGCGCCGGTGGACAACACGCTGCCGCGCACCGTCGCACTGGCCGGCTCCGCCGCCGCCATCGCCGGCCTGGCACTCACCCTGATCATCACCCGCACCATCCGGCGCCACCACCGCATTCAGCGGGCTCAGCGGGGTTAACCGGCTCGGTTTTACCCCGCTGAGCCCGCTGGATGCGCCTTACGGTAGTTCAGCCGCCGCCGCGCTGCTCGGTCTGCTGGCGAGCCAGCTCAGGGTTGAACAGCTCCAAGGCCCGCTGAGGGTCCAGCGTCGGCCCGATTGGCAGCAATCCCAGAATGGATTCGGGCGCCGGCGTGGTGACCTCGCCGAGCCCGAGTGCGCGGGCCACTTCTATCGTGGGTATGCCGTAGCGCAGCCCCTGGTCGGTTACCAGCCAGATC
>JBGSWT010000309.1:0-3182 GCA_041751815.1 Pseudonocardiaceae bacterium | reverse complement strand
GCGCATGTCGTCGACGAGATCGTGAAGCCGCGTCCGCAACGCAGCGAGGGACTCCTCGTCCAGGCCGGTGCGGCAGACAACCCGGCGCTGGACCATCGCGGCCTCCCGCTCGAGGTCGGCGCCGACCGGGGTCAGCCGCGCGCGCACGATCCGCGCGTCGGCATCGTCACGGGTGCGAGAGAGGTAACCGAGTTGCTCGAGTCGCACCAGCAGAGGTGTGAGCGCGTTCGCGGGCAGCTGCATGCGATCCGCGATCTGCGTCACCGACAACCCGTCCTGCTGCCACAGCACCATCAAGGTCAAGTACTGGGGGTAGGTCAGCCGGATGTCGCGCAGCAGCGGACGGTAGGCCCGAACGACAGCGTTGCACGCAGCGTAGAGCGCGAAGCACAGCTGGTCGTCGATCCTCACCGTGTTCGCCTCGGCCACGGCCCACCTCCACGTCAGCGAGAGACAAGTTAACTCGCGCGTGAGGGATTGCGCAACAGTCGACGTGGGCCGACTTCGCGGCCGCGACGTCCCGCACGCCGATCGTCTATTGGCCTGTCCGCTGTGTCGCCTTGGTCTTGGTGGTTCGTGCTTGGGCGCGTTGGATGGCGCGGTAGACGGTGGAGCGGGCGACGCCGAACAGGTCGCCGAGTTCGGCGGTGCTGTGCTCGCCGGCGTTGTGCAGGGCGACCAGATGGGCTTCCTGGCGGGGGTTGAGCTTCGGCTGCTTGCCGCGAAGCCGACCTTTGGCCTTGGCGACCTTCATGCCCTCGCGAGTTCGCAGCCGGATCAGGTCCGACTCGATTATGTGGACAGTCCTGTTCCGTCAAGCCCATGATCAGGACGGACGGAGCCGATTCCGACGGTGGCGCTGTGGCCGGTGACAGTCAGTGTGCGCGGCACCAAACTTTGCGGCGGCGGCATGATCAGGCGCAGTCGCAGCCGATGATTGCGACGCGTTCTATAGCCGTTGCACCGTTGCCGTGAATCCCGCCGAGGCATCAGACGCGGCTTCATTCGTGTCGTCGTCAATGATGCCTACGACCCTCAGTCCGGCGTCCGTGCAGAGATCGCTGAATGACCGTGGGGTGTGCCAGTGAATGATCCACTCCCTGTCTGCCACTTCGGTGCCGCCTGGGGTGACTCGTTCGTAGCGTGACGTTGTTGCTCGGGTGCGCCGTTCCCGGTCGTGGGTCTCCGCCAGCGGGGTGTACCTGAGTTCGATGTCCTGACCATCATCCGTGGCGCGGGTGATCCCGAGCTCGTCGTCTGGCGTGGAGTCCGGAACCCATAGCGGAATGAGGGCCGCGCCGTCATCGGTCAGGTGCTCGCGAATGGCTCGAAGAGCCTGCAGGGCCGTCTCATCGTCGGCCAGCAGGTTGAACGTCGGGCCGGCAAAGTAGATCGACGAATAGCGTCGGTCCAGGTCTAGGGCTTCGGCACGCTGGTGGAAGACATGGGTGGCGATGCCGCGTGCGACTGCATTTGCGCGGCATCGCTCGACCATGTCCGCGGAGGAGTCGACTCCGTCGACTTCAAGCCCTGCCCCGCAGAGATCCAGCAGCGGTTCGCCGTCGCCGCAGCCGACTTCCAGGGCTGGTTCGCCGTGTGTCCTGACGAACTCAAGGTACGGCTCGGCCTCGAACGTTGATGATTTCAGCTTGGCGTAGGCGTCGACAACGATGCCGGAGTAGAAGTCCGCGGGTTCCATAGGCCAGACCGTCTCATGCGTGGACGCGAGCAGGCATCCCGATATCACTGGCCGCTGCCGTTCGACTGAAGCTGCGTGCCGCGCCCGCGTATCAAGCATGTCTGTGCGGACGGAGTGGCTCCGGCAACCGCAGCAGGCATACCGACACACGCGGTAAGCGTCAGGCCAGGTCGTGGAGGAGCTGCTCCAGTCGTCGCTTGGTTGCTTCGTGTCGTTCGATCTCGCGTGGCCAGCTGCGGACGGTGGCGTCGTCGATGAGTTGCTGCTCGACCGCGAGGCGTGCGCGCAGGCGGGGTGCGTAGTCGCTGGTGGTGAGGAACTTTGAGCAGGTGAGCACGAGGTCGCACTCGCACGGTCCCTCGGCTGGGGTGCGCAGGCAGTGGCCGAGTTCGAGTTCGGTCTTGAGGAAGTTGGTCTGTAGCCAGGAAACGGCTTCGGGGTCGAGGCGGTGCTCACGGAGGGCTACGGCGGCCGGGCCAGCGAGGGCGACCTCCGGACCGAGGTGTCGGTCCAGGGCGTCTTGGTACTGCTGTTTGACGGTCGGGTCCGACAAGCTGGCGTAGATGATCGACATGTTGGGCGTCGCGTGGCCGAGCACGGCCATGATCGTCTGGATGCGGGCTCCGCCTTCGGCGAGCTGGGTGCCGATGGTGTGCCGGAACCGGTGTGCGGTGATCGTCGCTTTGCCGGCCGAGTCGACCAAACCCGCCGCGGTGCAGGCCTCGGCGAGGGCCATGTCGAAGAGCAGCGACTTGGATAGCAGTTTGCCGCGAACCACGAAGATGTGTTGGACCTCCCGGCCGGCGCTGGGGTCGTAGCGTCGCCGCCCGCCCTGCCGGCGGGCCAGGTCGATGAGCGGCTGCAGCGCGTCGGCGGCCTGTGGGTGCAGCGGGATCATGCGTTCGGCGTATCCCTTGCCGACCGGGATCCGCAGCCGCGGGTGCCTGTCGGGGTAGGTGTCGAGGCAGTCGACGGCGAGGCGGCGGATCTCGTCGCGGCGGGCGCCGCTCCATCGGGCCACGATCAACGCCGCCCGCTGGTAGGGGTTGGGCATCTGGTCGATGGCGGTCATCAGCTTGGCGAGCTCGTGGTCGGGGATGAACCGGGGCAGCGGCTTGGGGATCTTCGGGATGTCGCCGCGGGTAAACAGCACCCGCGCCGGGACGTCGCCCCAGCCCCAGGCGGCGGTCTCGGTCACGAACCGAGTGATCAGCGTGACCACGGTGCGCCGGAAGGTGATGCTCAGCGGAGCGCCGGTCTGCTGGTTGGTCTGAGAGCCGAGCCAGCGCAGGAACTCCTCGGCATGCTCGCGGTGCAGGTCGGCCAGGCTGGCCATCTCAGGGTGCGCCTCGCTCATCCAGGTCACCAGGCGGCGCAGCGCGTCGCGGGCGTGGCGCACGGTCTGTGGCCGGTCCAGGTTGGCGTCCAGGTGCAGGCGCAGGTAGCGCTCGATGACGGCACGGATCTTCGGCGGCGCGCCGGG
>JBGSWT010000308.1:0-1617 GCA_041751815.1 Pseudonocardiaceae bacterium | reverse complement strand
CGGGAAGCTGGCCAGGTCGGGCCAGGGCAGCTCGATCGTCACCCCGCCGCCCACCACCCGCAGGCCCCGGTTGTGCAGCCAGCCCGCCTCGGTGCTGGTGTCGATGCCCAGGTCGATCAGCTGCTTGACCCCGCGCGGGGTCAGGCCGTCGCCGCACACCTTGTCTCGGGGGAAGGTCGACTTCTCGAGCAGCAGCACGTCCAGCCCGGCCCGGGCCAGGTACGCCGCGGCGGTCGAGCCTGCGGGTCCGGCCCCCACCACGATGACGTCCGCGGCGTTGTCACTGGCGCCCGCTCGGCTGACCATCGACACTCCTCGGTTGTTCAGTTGACCGCTGATCCCTAGGAACTCCCCAGAGCCCCGAGTGTATGCGCCAGGCTCTGTGCTTCCCGAACCCAACAGCAGAGCTGCGCACGGCGTCCGCGCCAGCTCTGCTGTTGGGTTCGGGGGGCTTAGGGCGGTTCAGCAACCAGGGACGGCGGTTTGACGGCACGGTGCAGGGCGACGATCCCGCCGGTAAGGTCGCGCCACTCGACGTCGGTCCAGCCTGCGGCGGCCACCCGCTCGGCAAGTCCGCGCTGGTCGGGCCACGCTTGGATGGACTCGGCGAGGTAGACGTAGGCCTCCGGGTTGCTGCTCACCCGCCGGGCGACTGCCGGCAGCGCGCCCATCAGGTACTCCAGGTAGACCGTGCGAAACGGCCGCCACGTAGGGGTGGAGAACTCGCAGATGACCAGCCGGCCACCGGGCCGGGTCACCCGAGCGAACTCGATCAGCGCGGCGTCGGGGTCAGCCACGTTGCGCAGGCCGAAGGAGATCGTGACCATGTCGAACACGCCGTCGGCGAAAGGCAGCGCCAGCGCGTCGGCTCCGACCAGCGGGATCTTGCGGTGCCGGCCGGCGCGAAGCATCCCCAGGGAGAAGTCGGCGGCCACACACCACGCTCCGCCGCGCGCGAGCTCCACAGTGGAGACGGCGGTACCCGCGGCCACGTCGAGCACCCGCTGTCCCGGCCCAGCACCGACGGCGACCCGGGTGCATCGCCGCCACCACCGATCCTGACCGAACGACAGCACGGTGTTGGTCAGGTCATAGCGGCGGGCCACCCCGTCGAACATCGCGGCGACGTCGCGAGGGTCCTTGTCCAGCCCAGCTCTCGGCACAGCGCTCACCCTACGGTTGGCGGATCTTCAAGTACCGCCAACGCCCGGCGGTGAGGTCGTTAACCGCTACCAACCCGGCGGCGCAACCACCAGAAAACCGGCGCGACGAGCACCCACAGCACCACCAATGTGATCACCGCAGGCACTACGCCAGTCGCCCAGGTCCGCCCGGCGACCCGCACCTGCTCGGGATCGGCACTGTCGTACTCCACCCGCACCAGCTGCCCCACCTGCAGCCCCGACGGGTAGGCCAAGCCCTCCTCCGGGCTGTACACCTGGCCGTCGGGTGTCGCGAACTGCACGAGCGTGCGCATCGAGCCAACCGCGAGCACCTGGGCCGTGGCGTGGCCGGTGCGGGCGTCGATCTCGGCATCGTCCAGAGCGGCCCCCGCCAACGCCAGCACAACGAGCCCGGTGAGTATCCCGGCCGCGGCCAGCAGCACCCACGGCAGCC
>JBGSWT010000307.1:0-2971 GCA_041751815.1 Pseudonocardiaceae bacterium | reverse complement strand
CCGGGGGTGGCCGGGTGGGCGCGGGGGGTACCGGTACCCGCGCCAGCAGACCTCGCACCAGGCTCTCCGGCGACAGCCGGTCGGCTTGCGCCTCAGCGGTGAGCACCAGCCGATGAGAGAGCACCTGCGGGGCAACCGCCTGCACATCGTCCGGCAGCACGAAGTCACGGCCGGCCAGCGCAGCTGCTGCCCGGCTAGTACGGACCAGCTGCAGGGTGGCCCGTGGCGAGGCTCCCAGCCGGAGCTCGGGCAGCCGTCGAGTGGCGCCGACCACCTCCACGACGTAGCGGCGCACATCGGCAGTCACGTGGATCAGCCGCACCGCCTGGCACAGGGTCTGCACCTCAGCCGCTGTGGACACCGGCTGCAGCGTGGCCAACGGGTCGTCAGCCGCGTGCTCGTCCACCATCGCGAGCTCCGCAGCGGGATCCGGATAGCCCAGCGAGACGCGGGCGGTGAAACGGTCGCGCTGAGCCTCGGGCAGCGCGTAAGTGCCCTCCATCTCGACCGGATTCTGGGTCGCGATCACCATGAAAGGGCCGCTCAGCGGGTAGCTTCGCCCGTCGACGGTGACCTGGCGCTCCTCCATGCACTCCAGCAGCGCGGACTGGGTCTTGGGCGAAGCCCGGTTGATCTCGTCGCCGACCACGACGTTGGCGAAGACCGGGCCTGGCCGGAAGACGAAGTCCCCGGTGGTGCGATCGAAGACCGATACCCCGGTGATGTCGCTGGGCAAAAGGTCCGGGGTGAACTGGATCCGGTTGACCGTGCAGTCGATGGACCTGGCCAACGCCTTGGCCAGCGACGTCTTGCCCACTCCCGGCACATCTTCGATCAGCAGGTGTCCCTCGGCGAGCAGCGTGACCAACGCGGTCCGGACCGCGTCGGGCTTGCCGACCAGCACCCGCTCGACGTTGCCCGCGATTCGCTGCGCTACAGCGTGCACGTCCGCCAGTTGTGGCGGCTGCACCCCGGTAGGCGGCACGCTCACTGCGACCTCCTGATCGTCTGCCCGACTTTAACCGCTCGGACAGCGACAAGCATCCATGTGGGCGACCCCAATGTGCTGTGGGCAGCGACAAGCATCCATCTGACGAGTGGCCCACCACTTTCCCCCACGAGCGGGCGCCGGAGCGGGATGCGGTGGGTGTGTGGGGCAGATGGTGCGCGCCTGGGGGCCTGAGATGCATCCGGGACATCCGTGATCCCCCACCTTGCTGCACGGTCCTGAGCTGCGCTAATCACATCCTCCGGGAGGACAGGGGGGTGGTTGTGCGTTGACAGTGGCAGAAAGTGGGGTAGTGTGGCGCGCAGTGGAGTACAAGGGCACTCCATGGCCAGCCACCGGCTGCTGGGGAGGTGGTGACCCGTGTTCCTGGGTACGCACACCCCCCGGCTCGACGACAAGGGCCGGTTGACGCTGCCGGCGAAGTTCCGCGACGCGCTCGCAGGGGGGTTGATGGTCACCAAGGGACAGGATCACTGCCTCTACGTCTTCCCACGCGCGGAGTTCGAGGAGATGGCCCGCAAGGTGGCGCAGGCGCCGTTCACCAACGAGGCGGTGCGGGCCTACCAGCGTTACCTGTTTGCCGGCACTGACGAGCAACGTCCAGACGGGCAGGGTCGCATCTCGATCGCAACCGAGCTTCGGCGCTATGCCGGGCTGAACAAGGACTGCGCGGTGATCGGAGCGATCAGCCGGTTGGAGATCTGGGATGCCGTGGCCTGGCAGCGCTACCTGGAGGAACACGAGGAGTCCTACGCCCAGGCGCAAGAGGAGGTGCTGCCTGGCGTGATGTGACCCTGTGCCGCGAGGTCTCCGTCCGGCAGCCGCATCGACTGTGCCTGCAACATCAACGTCGATGCGGCTACACGGACCAGCAGATTCCTGACGCACCTTCCCCGGCGCCAGGAATCTGGCACACCGGGCGGAGACCTGGTGGCACAGGGAAGCATTCGATGCTGCACCGGCGATCTTGGTCATGTCGCGCAAGAAGGGGGTGGGCGTGAACGGAGGGAGGCTGTCGGTGGCCGATCACCCGCTCGGTGATGCCGGCCCCTCCCGGCACGTCCCCGTGCTGCTGCGCCGGTGTCTAGAGCTGCTCGAGCCGGCAGTGGCGGATCGGCCAGCCGTGGTGCTCGACGCCACGGTGGGTCTCGGTGGCCACGCGGCTGCGCTGCTCGACGCCCATCCTGGGCTCACCCTGATCGGTATCGACCGCGACCCGCAAGCGCTCGCGGTGGCCAGAGAACGGCTGTACGCCCATACCGACCGCACCCATCTCGTCCAGGCGGTCTACGACGAGCTGCCCCACATTCTGGCGCGCCTCGGCATTGCACGCCTCGACGGCGCGCTGTTCGACCTGGGGGTGTCCTCGCTGCAAATCGACGCCGTCGAGCGCGGTTTCTCCTACGCGCGCGACGCCGTGCTGGACATGCGAATGGATCCCGGCGGGGGGCGCACCGCGGCCGACGTGCTCAACGGCTACTCGCAGACGGACCTCACCCGGGTGCTGCGGGATTATGGGGAAGAACGCTTCGCCGGCCGAATCGCCGCTGCGATCGTGGCACAGCGGACGCGGCAGCCCTTCGACACCAGCGCCAGGCTCGTCGAGCTCGTCTATCGGAGTGTCCCAGCGGCCACCCGTCGACACGGCGGGCATCCCGCCAAACGCACGTTCCAGGCGTTGCGCATCGAGGTCAACGGTGAGCTCACCGCGCTGCGTTCGGCGATCCCCGCCGCGCTGGAGACGTTGCCGGTCGGTGGCCGGCTGGTGGTGATGTCCTATCACTCGCTGGAGGACCGCATCGTCAAACGGGCGATGGCGCAGCTGACCACCTCGCGCACCCCACCCGGCCTGCCGATCGAGCTGCCCGGCCACGGACCCCAGCTGCGCATGCTGACCCGTGGCGCCGAGCAGGCCGGTCCGGCCGAGTCCGAAGCCAACCCCCGGGCAGCCTCGGTGCGGCT
>JBGSWT010000306.1:0-5139 GCA_041751815.1 Pseudonocardiaceae bacterium | reverse complement strand
TGCGCGACTACCAGCCCTGGTTCGACAACTCCCGACGGCTCCGCGCCCTGGTCACCGAGCTCGAGAACCTGTCCCTACGCGTCGTCGAGGACGACCCACGGTGGGGGCGCAAATGACAGCCCAGATGTGCGGAAAGCGCGCCACAAAGCGCTGGAGATCACTAAATGGTGCCCGTCACGCCAACCACCGGCAACGCCGCCCCGGCATGGACCCGCCGGGATCGCATGCACTACCTGTACCTCGCGGTGATCGCGGCGGTACTGCTGGGGATCATCGTCGGGTTCGTCGCGCCGCAGTTCGCTATCGGGCTCAAACCGCTCGGCACAGCATTCGTCGGACTGATCAAGATGATGATCTCGCCGATCATCTTCTGCACGATCGTGCTCGGCATCAGCTCCGTCGCCGCCGCAGCCAAGGTCGGCAAGGTCGGGCTGCTCGCGATCGGCTACTTCCTGGCTATGTCGACGTTCGCGCTGCTGATCGGCCTGATCGTCGGTAACCTGCTGCAACCGGGTAGGGGACTGCACCTGGATCCAGCTTCAGCGGCCAAGGCGCACCAGCAAGCCCAGGGCGGTGAGGGCACGGTCGACTTCCTGCTCGGCATCGTGCCGACGACGTTGGTGTCCGCGTTCACCGAGGGTCAGGTGCTGCAGACGCTGCTGGTCGCCCTGCTCGCCGGATTCGCCCTGCAGAAACTCGGCTCGACGGGCCAACCGATCCGGCGCGGCGTCGAGCACATCCAGCGGTGGGTGTTCCGGATGCTGTCAATGATCATGTGGGCGGCACCGGTCGGCGCCTTCGGAGCGATCGCTGCTGTGGTCGGCGAGACTGGCTGGTCAGCCCTGCGCAGCCTCGCTCTCATCATGCTCGGTTTTTATCTGACCTGCGTGCTTTTCGTGTTCTTGGTGCTGGGGGCGGTGTTGTGGCTGGGCAGCCGGGTAAACATCCTTGCGCTGTTGCGGTACCTCGCCCGCGAGTTCCTGCTCATCCTGTCCACCTCTTCGTCGGAGTCCGCGCTGCCGCGCCTGATCGCGAAGATGGAACATCTCGGCGTCAGCAAACCGGTGGTCGGCATCACCGTGCCGACCGGATATTCGTTCAATCTGGACGGCACCGCGATCTACCTGACCATGGCGACCCTGTTCATCGCCGCAGCGCAGGATCGCCCGCTCTCGGTGGGAGAGCAGATCTCCCTGCTGGTGTTCATGATCATCGCTTCGAAGGGTGCCGCCGGGGTCAGCGGTGCCGGGATCGCCACACTCGCCGGCGGGCTGCAGTCACACCGGCCGGAGCTCGTCGACGGAGTCGGTTTCATCCTGGGCATCGACCGGTTCATGTCCGAGGCCCGCGCACTGACCAACTTCGCCGGCAACGCAGTCGCCACTGTGCTGATCGGCTCCTGGGCCAGAGAATTCAACGCAGAGCAGGCACGCAAGGTGTTCTCCGGCGAGAACCCGTTCAACGAGGCGACGCTGGACGAGCACACACCATCGGACCCCGCACCGGCCGACGGCCAGGCGACCGTGAAGGTGGGCGTGTGATGATCGAATCTTGTATTCTGCCCGCGGTAACTCTGCTGTTCGCCGCGGGAACCGCGGACGCCGCCGAGCCTTCGGCCGTCGCTGCGCCGTTCCGAATCGGTGAACTTCCGATTCCACCCACGGGATGCGCTGGAAGTCCTCTGACTGAACCCAGCTATACAGGTGATCAACGATGACGCTGTGCTACGCCACTTCCCTCATCGCCGGTGCCGGTGCTAGTGCTAGTGCTAGTGCTAGTGCTAGTGCCGCGCTGTATTCCGCCACGGTTGCCGTGACAGCGCTGATCTCCGTGCTCGCGTCCACCCCGGAACGCCGCTGCGACGCTCTCGAAGCCCTCAAGATTCTCCTCCGCAGCCCTCAAGATCCCTGCTCGCCGCTGCACCGACACACCAACTAGCTCGGTCGCCGCATTCAGCGGGCTCAGCGTGGTAATTGGCGAACCGATAGCCACGCTGAGCCCGCTGAATGCGGTAAGGGGGTTCAGGTGACCTCGGCGAGGACGTCGTCGGGGACGTCGACGTTGGCGTAGACGTTCTGCACGTCGTCGCAGTCTTCTAGGGCGTCGATCAGCTTGAAGACCTTGCGGGCGGCGTCGGCGTCCAGCGAGGTGCTCGCCGAGGGCAGGAAGCTCGCGTCGGCGGAGTCATAGTCGATGCCGGCGTGCTGCAGCGCGGTGCGGACCGCGACGAGGTCGGTTGCCTCGGAAACTACCTCGAAGGACTCGCCAAGGTCGTTGACCTCCTCGGCCCCGGCGTCGAGCACCGCGGCCAGCACGTCGTCCTCGGCAGCACCCGCCTGCTTGGGAACGATCACCACGCCTTTGCGGCTGAACAGGAATGACACCGACCCCGGGTCGGCCATCGTGCCGCCGTTACGGGTCATCGCGGTGCGGACCTCGGAGGCCGCCCGGTTGCGGTTGTCGGTGAGACACTCGACGAGCAGGGCCACGCCGCCGGGCCCGTACCCCTCGTACATGATCGTCTGGTAGTCGGCACCGCCGGCATCGGCCCCAGAACCGCGCTTGACTGCGCGGTCGATGTTCTCGGTGGGCACTGAGCTCTTGCGTGCCTTCTGGATGGCGTCGTACAGCGTCGGGTTGCCGTCCGGATCACCACCACCGGTGCGGGCGGCCACCTCGATGTTCTTGATCAACTTCGCGAAGAGTTTACCCCGCTTGGCGTCGACCACGGCCTTTTTATGCTTGGTGGTCGCCCATTTTGAATGGCCGCTCATACCTGCTCTTTCTCGGTTGCCAGTCTCACCCCGGTGCGCTCGCCCTGGCTCCACTCGACCGCTGGACCATCTCGCCGAAAAGCTGGTGCACACGCCGATCGCCGGTGAGCTCCGGATGAAACGCGGTGGCCAGCACGCACCCCTGCCGGACCGCCACGATCCTACCGGCGGCACGACCGGCGGCCGGGATGTTGGGCACCCTGGCCAACACCTCGACGCCGGCACCGGCCTGTTCCACCCACGGGGCGCGGATGAACACCGCTCGGACCGGACCACCGGCTAGGCCCACAAAGTCCAACTCGGCCTCGAAAGAGTCGATCTGCCGACCGAACGCGTTTCGTCGCACCACCGTGTCCAGCGCCGCGAGTTGCTGCTGGTCAGCCCGGCCGTCGAGGACCTTCCGACCCAGCAGGATCATGCCCGCGCACGCACCGTAGGCCGGCATGCCCGCGGCCAACCGGGCCCGTAGCGGTTCGATCAGGTCGAGGGCGACCAGCAACCGGCTCATCGTGGTGGACTCACCGCCAGGCAAGACAAGCGCATCTACCTCGGCGAGCTCCCCGGGACGGCGTACCAGAGTGCTGCGTAACCCGCACTCAGCCAACATCCGCTGGTGCTCACGGACATCGCCCTGCAGGGCAAGCACCCCGACCAGCGGTTCCTTCTCGGCCACAGATCCCAGAGTAGGCTGCCACCACGCTGTGTGGTGTTGTCGTGCTCGTACTCAAGCCGCTTTCCTTTTGGCGTCGGCCGCTGCCGGCCTGGCCTGGTACGCGTAGACCGTTCCGGATGCGTCCACACCCAGTGTTTCCTGGGAAAGTCTGCGAATCAGATCGCGGCTCCGGATCTGGTACATACCCGCCGTCCGCTTCACACCCAGCCGTTGCGCCCACCACCGATCCAGATATACCCAGTGATCGTGGCGGCGGCCGCGGTTGATCTCGCGTCTCATGGACACTCCCTTGTCAGGACTTCACGGATATGTGAGTGCTCAACCATCCGTTAGCACTGATTTCACGAGACTCTCAACAGTGCGAGACTCGACTGCAAGGAGCAAACGTAACCGAGCGCCCCAAACTCCGCAAGCACGTGTGGCGGTAACGACCGTCACACGTATCGCGTCACATTGTTAGGCACATCACGTGCTTTATTCCGGAAATTCTTCTGATCGTAAAGTTCAGTTCTGGTTGGGTATGTGTCGACGCCCTGGTAGTCACTATTGCGGGCAGGGACAGGGCGGGAAACTGGGGCTGCGGTCAGGGCTCGAGGAACCAGGGGCTGGTATAGGCGACCGCGTGATTGTTGGCGGGATGCTCGGGTGGACCAGGGGTCCCGTTGGGAGCGTCGGGGTCCGCGATTCGCAGTACTGCCCAGTGCCCATCCTCGATGTCCAGCGGCACCGTGAAGCGGGCAACGTCACCGCAGCGGATCTCAACGACATCGGCCACCGCGGGTACCGGCGTGCCTGGACGCAACACCTGGGCCTGCAGCGGGCGGCCGATCCAGGAAGGTCCGCCATCGACGTCGAGCGCGAATGTCAAGGGTCCATGGCGATGCCGCAGCACCGAGCCCATGCGCGCCTCGTTCGCGGTGGCGTCCACCCGCAGTCCCGGCACCCGGGTGGCGAAGAACCTCCGGGCCCGCATCGCCTCCGCGACCCCGGCCCGGCTGTGCTCGGTAACCCACAGCCCCGCCCGTCCCCTACCTTCCGGTAAGCCCCAGTCGGTGCCGTGCTCGTCGCTGACGCCGAGCAGCCCGGTCCGCCAACCAGCGTCCAGGCAGGCCACCAAAGGGGAGGTACCACCTGCCGCAACGCCCTGGAACAGGTAGTCGTCAGTGCGGTTGAACATCTCCAGGCTGACCATCTGCTCGGCGGCCGCGGCCGTATAGCCGAAGCTCGCGAAGGCGCCCTTCTCCCGGCAGGGGTGGTTGAAGCCGGCAACCCCCCCTGGAGGATGAGCGCCGTTGCCGCGACCGAACCGGGTCAGCCACGCGTACAGCTCGGCCATCGCCCCGTGGGTCGCGACGTCGGTGAAATCATCGGTGAACCATGCATTGACGTGTCCCAGATGCGGATGCGACCACTCGAAGCCGCGGATCGCGGTGAACTCGCCGGGCCGGTCGTAGGCCTCGGCGAGCTTCCCTGTGCGCCGCCACCCGGCCCGGTCCAATCCGATCCACGGCGTGCCGCCCAGCCCGGTGCCCTCCACCGTGGCACCGCGAATCGCGTGATCGGTCAGTGCTGCGACGTCGAGGCCCGCATCGCGCATCGACGGGAACGCCGCTTCGGGGTCGCCGGCACCGTCGGAAAGCAACGTGTGGTTGTGCAGGTCAGCGTGTACCAGCACGGTGCCGCGGCTGATCC
>JBGSWT010000305.1:0-3291 GCA_041751815.1 Pseudonocardiaceae bacterium | reverse complement strand
CTGGCCGCGATCACCGGCCTGACCACCGGCGCGATCACCGGAGTGGTCACTCGGTTGGAGCGGGCCGGCTACGTCCGCCGGGAACCGGACCAGCACGACCGGCGCAAGCAGGTCCTGCACCTGGTTCCCGAGCGGATACGGGATCTTCATGCCGTGTTCGACCCGCTGCGAGAGGACGCAACCACCCTGCTTGAGGGCTTCGACACCCATCAGCTCGCCGCCATCGCGGAGTTCCTGGCCCGCAGCACGGACTTCGCCTACCGGCGCGCCGCCCTGATGCGCGCTCAGATGCTCGCTGCCGGCGGCCGAACCCGCCCCGTTGCTCGAACCATCGCCCCCGCCGAGGAGGAGGCATGATGAACGACGACGCAAAGATCACCGCTCTGTTCGATGAGCTGTGCCGAGCATGGACCGAGGGGGACGCGCAGGCGTACGGGGCCTGCTTCACCCCCGACTGCGACTATGTCTCCTTCGACGGCGTCCGAGCACAGGGTCGGGCACCGGTGATCGAGTCGCACGACAAGCTGTTCCGGGGAGTTCTCTTCGGGTCGGCTCTGGTCGGTGAGATCGAGTCGATCCGCTACCTGAGCGACGACGTCGCCCTGGTGTTCGGCACCGGTTCGGTGCTCGTCGCCTGGCGCTCGCAGCTCCCGAAACGGCGCCTCACTCGCAACACCATCGTCGCGGTGCGGCGTCCGGAGGACGGCTGGCGGTTCACCGCCATGCACAACGCTCGGGTGCGACCGATGAGTATCCCCGAGCCGGACTCCGTCCCTGGTCGGCTGGCACGGCGCCTCGTGCGGGCATCCCGGGCAGGGCGGCACGGCGTGCAGACGTCGTGACCCTGCTGGCCAAAGGGGTACAGGTCGTGGCGGCTCAGCGACGAACACCACCTGGCCCACCAGGGCCGTAACATCTGCCCGGGTTGAGGTGCTCGACTCCGTGCTCGACGTCCGTGAGGAGGTCGTCATCACCCGCGCTGGCCGCGATCCGGTGGTCATGGCCTCGCTGGAGGACTACCAGTCCCTGAAGGAGACGGCGTACCTGCTGCGCAGTCCGGAGAACGCCCGGCGGTTGCTCACCTCGATCGAGCGAGTCGAGTCGGGGCAGGGGGGCATCCAGCGAGACCTCGCCGAATGAAGCTGACCTGGGACCACAGCGCTTGGGACGACGACGTCTGATGGCAGGCCCAGGACCGAAGGGTTCTCAAGCGGACCAACGTTCTGATCAACGACATCGTCCGCAACGGCAACGAGGGGATGGGCAAGCCCGCGAATTCGCCCGGCCATCCGGGTCTGGCGCACCGGCGACGAGTTCCCTCCCCCGCGCCTCGCCGATACGGCCTGGCACGAACCCCTACCCGCTGAGAGGTGAGGATTTGCGCTCTAGCTGCGACCTGAGAATCCAGCAAGGCCCGGCAGCCGATCGTCGACTGCGAGGCCGCAGCGGACCCACCGCGGAGTTCGAGCGCCTCGGCGGCTGAAGCCGCGCCTGGTTGGTAGTGAACTCGGCGCGTAACTGCACTGCACACTGCGTGCCGAACCTGCTTCGCCACTCCCGGTTCGCCTGGCTCAATCCGACTGTCCGGCCACGCCGAGGCCGAAGATCGTCGAGCAGGCCGCCGAGTTCGACGATCTTGTTCGAGGCACTGAGATCGACGACTCGGGCTACGACCAGGCGTAGCGCTGAGGTGGCGTTCTTACGGCACGTACTTAAAGCCTCCTCCGCAGTACCATTCGCTGCGGGCAAGTGCCTCGTACATCGCTGCATCCCAGCGATTCGGCGATGGTCGGCGCCGACTTCGAGCCATCATGCTGAGATGCTCCACAACCGCCGCTGTGCCATCAGCGTCGAATTGTTCACACATTGCCAACTTTATCCCGCTCAACTCGGTGGCTGCCTGGACGGAATACAGGGCATTTATTTCAAAGAAGTCAAAGTGGTACTTTACACGGGAGGTAAGGGTGGCTGGCCAACTATCTGGAGCATTGACAAAGAACGTCACTGACGCTGGCATTTGCTCCTCTACGCGCGCGCCTAACCATTGACTCCCCGCGACCTCATCGTAATACGGATGCAGAAGTACCTGATCGGATGATTGAGCATTGCGATTCCGCTTCTTCGAATTGCAGGGCTTGCATGCTGGCATAAGGTTCAGAGGGGCAACCGCAAGTAATTGGTATCGATCCTTCGGTAGGTAGTGATCTAGTTCATGGACGGGCAAGTGTCCACAAAAAGGGCAGTGGCGTGCGGCAAGTATTAGTTCGTCGTAAATCGGCCTGCCTGGCCTGCCAATCTTCGCTATCCGACCGGTGTAGACTTTCTGTAGCTCTTTATTGACCGTGCTGTTTCCTGTGCCGAAGGAACCTGAATCCAATGTGTGGACAACACCTGTGCGGACTGCCAGGTCGAATACTTTTTCAGCGTCTGCGACACGGGTCATGTATGGCTCAAGAAGTTCTCTGGTGATCGATCGGATTTGTTCATTGATGCAGGTAAGTAGTACGAAGCGAGCATCGACCCTCGGTTTTTCAAGTGGCCACATCGGACTCACCTTGCCCGGTTGCGGATGGCGATAAGAGCGCGCGCGATCCCCATTGCTTCCGAGCCGAGTTGATCTCCGAAGCGGCGCATGATGTCCTCAAAGTCGAGATTTTCGTCCACGGCGCTGCTGATCAGTTGGTGAAAGCCCGAGCGCGTTACTTCTAGACCGAATGCTTCGCGGGTCAGGACACCAACGTTCTCCCCGAAGGTCTCAATATCGGGGCGTTCAACTGCTATCGTGTTACCCGACCGGCGTAGTTTCAGTACACAGCTACGAGGGGTCTCTTGCAAAACAACTGGGGAATGTGTACCAAGGAGAAACTGATCTACCGGACCGCGACTTATCTTGTCGATCTCCATCTCTGCAAGTCACTGCGCTGGCGAGTTTCCAAGTTGAGTCCGTTAGCTCATTTTCCTGTTAGTAGCAATGACAGCTACCCCGTTTCGGTCGATCAGCAGGTCGGAGATCACTCGGACGAATGCCGAGAGAAGTGGGGGATGAAGGTGCGTCTCCGGCTCGTCAATCAACACTAATGTGCGCTCGGTGACAAGTTCAACCAGTTTCGTCACGGACAGCAGGAGGCTTATTCACAAGCCTAATTATAATTCGCAAAGAAGAACAGCCCGATAACTGCTCTGAGCATGCTCTGATACTTCTCGATCGGTGCGCGATAGCGACCGCCTTCTTCGCTGAGCATCCGCCAGGTCTTGAGGTGGGCGATGGCGCGTTCCACCGCTGCCCGCATC
>JBGSWT010000304.1:0-9424 GCA_041751815.1 Pseudonocardiaceae bacterium | reverse complement strand
CCGCGTAACCTGTCCACCTGATAGGTGTCCTCTCAACCCGGATGATCGTGGCGTGGTAACCGCCATCATCCCAGGTCAGAGGACACCTATCGTCATCCACGCAACCGTGTCGCGCCCCTAACTCGCGGATTCGGGTCAGAGTGACGGGTTCCCTCTAGCCCCAATATCGGGAGTCTCAATACGGCCGGTCACCGTGGCGTCACTGCCAGTGCATTTGCTAGATAGTCCCACTGGCCGCGGAGGCCGGTACGGCGGCGAGTCAGTGGACGTGACAGGCGCAAGACGTAATCGCGGGAACCGGCGGTCGAAGGCTGCATACAAACCTAGCTGCATACAAACCTAAGAGCCGGCCCTCTCGCTGCTGAGGGGTATCACGGTGCCGTCGGCTTGAATCTCGTTGATCACATAGGCGGATGAGGCGGGCTCACCGGGGTCGGTGAACTCCAGCGGCCCGGAGGGGCCGTCGTAGTCGATATCCTTGCCGTCTTTCACGAGCGTCATGCAGGTGGCAAAGCTTGTGCATTTCTCGCCGACCTTCGTCACGCCGTTGATCTCATTCGCGATGGCGGCCGGCTCGTCCGTGCCGGCAACAGCCGCCGCAAGCACGGTGATCACCACTGCGTCATAGGACTGCGCGGCGTAGGCCACATCCTGGAGTCCACCGTTGACCTCCCTCAGCTGCTTCACGAACGCCTCGCCCCCATCCTGCGGCAGGGTCCCCCTCATGCCCTCCAAGACACTCAGATCCCGCGGATTGACCTGACCGGACAGGGTGTTGGTCAAATTACCGCTGTCGCTGTACACCCCTTTACTCTTCGGACCAAGGCCCTCCTCGATCATGGTGGCGAGGATCCGGGCGCTCTCCGTGAAGCCGATCAGGACGATCGCGTCGGGGTTCTTATCCTTGACTCGCTGGACCACTCGCTGGACGTCTTTCTTGTGGTCCAGTGCGTTCTGATCGTAATGAAAGGAGTCAAGCACCCGCCCTCCGGATCCCTGGATCGCTTTCACGATGTTCTCTCGTAAGGGGTGCGCGTATGCGTCGTTGCGCGACATCACCACCGCCGTCGAGTTGCCGTCCTTAACGACGAGCTTGCCGAGCACGGATCCCTCGACGTCGCTAGGTGGCATGGCGCGAAAGTAGAGCCCATGGTCCCGCCACGTGGTGAATACCGGCGACGTGTTCGAGGGCGCGAACATGATCACGCCTGCGCAGACGACCTTGTCGATCACCTTGCCGGCCACCGCAGAGGTCGTGGGACCAATGATCGCGTCTACCCCGCCGCCCAGCAGCGCATCAGTCGACAGGCCGGCGGTGTTATTGGAGGAGTCGCCCTCGTCGTGCTGATTGATGGCATCAAGCTTCACGACGATACCCGGGATGACGCCGACATCATTGACGTCCTTGATCGCCAGGCGTACACCAGCCTCCGTCGCTGGACCCGTGTAGATGTATTGTCCGGTCTTCGGGAGTAACGTCCCCAGCGAGAGCACACCGTCGCCACGTTTGGAGATTGGCAAGCACGGAGGCGGCTTAGCTATCTCAGGCGACGGGGGTGAAGGCCACGCCACCGCTGCCAGACCAACCGCCGCCAACATCACTATCGCAGCCAGGGAGGTCTTAACTAGCCAACGGCCCGAGCGTCTGTTATCTGTAACACCAGGTGGCTGGTAAACCTTGCTCAACGTCTCGGTAGCAGCTGACCGAACAACAGGGTCGGTGTCGCCGTCGCGCAGGCTGAGCAAGGCTTGTCTCGCTGTGCGCTTTTCTCCTCCCGGATGGTCACCGGCTAGCAGATGCTGTAAGCCTTCGACCGCCCACAATCGTTCCCGAATAGTCTTGCTTTTTAAAGCCTGTTCGATCACGGCGGGCAGCGGCAACGGTGCATGGGGATTTTTCGCCAAATAGAGCTGGCCGCGCATTCCGTCCGCTGACATCGTCGGCGTTTGGCCTTGCGTGTTCTGGCGGACCTGCTCGTACACGTACTGATACAACTCACAGACCGATACCTGACCGTCGCCGTCGAGGTCCGCCGCCCCGGTCACCAAACCTTGAACCACGGCATCAGTGAACCTCGACTCATAGGCAAACTCCGTCTTGCCCGACGCGGTGATGACCATGCGACCACGGCCACTGAGCTGCTCAAGAATCTCCTTGGCGCCGGGGCCCCTATGCCCGAGACTTCGAGTGAATGCTCCGCTGTAGCAGCAGTCGAGCAACAACACGATGCGCTGCGAGCGGCTGTGATCCATCCGCTCCTTTACCCATTGCGCCGAGATCCCCGTCGAGTCCAGCAGCTGCTTATTGGTCTCGTGTGCAACAAAGTGCAGCTGCCTTCCAGGATCCAGCACTCCGTGACACGAGAAGTAGAGCAACAAAAGATCATCGGGCTTGCGATCAGCAAAGAATTCTTCGATCGCCACCTTGACCACGCCCGACTGGTTGCCGAGTAGTGTGTTTACTGTGAAATCACCAATCGTCGGATCGTTGAGCACGCGCGCCAACGACTCGAGATCTTGACTTGCCATCGGCAGCTGTTGGAATCTCGAGTCCTCGTATTCCGCGCAGCCGATCAGCAGCGCTACCCTCGTGCCGCTCATCGGCGACTCACCGGTCGATGTGACGGTCGATCCAGGCCTGGATCAGCTCACGCTGATCGCTTCGGGTGATCCCGTTGACCTCCAGCACGTCACCGTCGACCTCAAGCTTCACGCTGCGCTCCCGGCTGAGGGAGGCCCACGACTTCACTGTCTCGACGATCGCGGTGAGCAGTCCAGAGGACTGGGCCAGCATGACGGTCAGCGCGCCTGCTACGAGAATCTCACCGGCGCGCGTACCGGGCGGCGCCTGACCCACGGTCGCAGGCTCAGCAGACTCGATGTCCAGCTCCAGCAACTGTTCACGCAGCTGCACTGCTAGCTCAGCGAGCTCCTCAGGGTCGGCCTCCGGGCCCGTCTCAATGCACAGACCAAGCCGAGTAATCCGCTCAGTCATAATGTGTTCCGCTATCGAATGATCACGTGCTGTCAAGGTATCACTCTCCAGGGCTATGCATCTGGTCCACGATCATACGAGACTTTCCCCGTAGCGGGCTCTTTAGGTAACGGTTTCTCCCCAACCGCCACTACCGGGGGCTTGATGCGGACCCGATCACCGCGGCGCAGCTGCCAGGTGCCCTTGCTGGACAGGTCACCTCGGGCCCGTCAGCGCGGCGCAAGATGTTGCGGCCCAGCGCCCACGGATGGCCACTGCGCAGCCCCCACGGAGGTGCTCCCGGCGTTCGGACTGCACCGTCAACGTGCAGTCGGCCAGTACGTCGACCTCCCGGATCAGACCTCACCACCGTGATGCGCCCTTGCCCGCGGTCACAGCACACTACGACCTGGTGCTCCTACGCTGGCAGCAGCATTCCGTTGGGTGACAACAAGCCGCGAGACGGCGACAATAAATTTGGAGTCTTAGCGGACCGCCGCGTTGAGCGGGTCCTCAAACGAATTTAGCCGTGCGCACGAGATATGCTTGCTGACGGGCGTAATGAGGCGCTGGAGACGGCGATCACCTTTGTACCGATCCCTAGGCGGTCCGATAGCACGATGCCACGGCTCGACGGTGTCGGCTGTGGCTAGCTCAGCGGTCCGATTCTTTCGCTCCTGAGGGGCTTGACGGTGCCGTCGGCTTGAATTTCGCTGATCACGTATGTGGTCGAGGGCGGCTCACCGGGATCGGTGAACTCCAGCGGTCCGGAGGCGCCGTCGTAGTCGATGTTCTTGCCGTCTTTCACGAGCGTCATGCAGGCGGCAAAGCTTGTGCATTTCTCACCAGTCTTTGTCACGCCGTTGATCTCCTTCGCGATGGCGGCGGGCTCGTCCGTGCCGGCGACAGCCGCCGCAAGCGCGGTGATCACCACTGCGTCATAGGCATGCGCGGCGTAGGTCAGCTCCAGTAATCCACGATTGTCCTCCCTCAGCCGCTTCACGAACGCCTCGCCCCCAGCGTCCGGCAGGACCCCCTTCATGCCCGCCAAGACACCCGGATCCCGCCGATTGACCTGACCGGCCAAGGTGTTGGTCATATTAGAGTCCGAGCCGTACACCCGTTTGCCCTTCGGGCCAATTCCCTCCTCGATCATCTTCGCAAGGATTTGAGCGCTCTCCGTGAAGCCAATCAGGACGATCGCGTCGGGGTTTTTAGCCTTGATCCGTTGGATGTCTTTATCGTAGGCGCGTGCGTTCGGGTCGTAGCTGAAGGAGTCGAGTACCTGGCCTCCGGATTCCCGGATCACTTTTTCGGTCGCCTCGCGTAAGGGGTTGCCGTACGCGTCGTTATGCGACATCACCACCGCCGTCGAGTTGCCGTCAGCGACTATGAGGTTGCCGAGCACGGGGCCCCCGAGCGCGTCTGATGGCGCTGTGCGGAAGTAGAGCCCATGGTCGGGGTACGTGGTGAACACCGGCGACGTGGTCGCGGGTGAAAACATGATCACGCCATCGCAGACGACCTTGTTAATCACCTTGCGGGCCACCGCCGACGTCCCGGGACCAATGATCACATCTACCCCGCCAGCCAGCAGCGCATCCGTCGACTGGCGGGCGGTGTCAGCGGAGGGAAGGCCCTCATCACGCCGATTGGTTTCATCGAGCTTCACGGCGATACCGGGGATGCCGCCGGCGTCGTTGATGTCCTTGATCGCCAGGTGCACACCAGCGTCCAGAGGTGGACCCGTGTAGACGAATGCCCCGGTCTTCGGGAGTAACGTCCCGAGTGAGAGCACACCGTCGGCGGGTTTGACGCTCGGCGAACACGCGATGGGCTTATCATTACCTGCTATAGGTGGCACAGATATCCCAATACTTAACACTACCGCGAGTACCAGGCCAACCCCAATCAGCCGGCGGTTGAATCGACGTCGAGGATCTGGAACGTTAGGTCGCCGGGAGACTCTGCGCAACGCCTCGCCGGCAGCTGCCTGCATGCCGAGGTCGGTGCGGTCATCACGCAGGCGGAGCAGGACTTGTCTCGCCCTGCGCTTCTGCCCTCCTTGTTGGTCACCGTCCAGCAGGCGCCGTAAACCGTCGACCGCCCACAATCGCTCCCAAACGATCTCACTTGTTAATAATTGTTCGATCTCGGCCGGCAGTGGCGATTCTTCTTGAGGATTCCTCGCCAGATAGATCTGGCCGCGAATCCCATCCGCAGACATTGTTGGTGTTTGGTCTGGCGTGTCTTGGCGGACCTGGTCGTACACGTACTGATACAACTCGAATACCGATACTTGGCCGTCGCCGTCGAGATCAGCCGCCCCGGTCCTCAAACCTCGGACCACGGCATTGGTGAACTTCGACTCGTAGGCATACTGCATCTTGTCCGAGGCGGTGATGACCACGCGGCCACGGCCACCGAGCTGCTCGAGGATGTCCTCGGCGCCGGCGCTCCGGCGCGTGAGTCCCCCGGCGAATGCGCCGCTGTAGCAGCAGTCGAGCAGTAACACGATGCGCTGGGAGCGGCTGTGATCCATCTGCTCCTTCACCCATCGCGCCGAGATCCCTGTCGAGTCCGGCCACTCCTTCTTTGTGTTGGCTGCAACGAAGTACAGCCGCCCTCTGGGATCCAGGACTCCGTGGCACGAGAAGTAGAGCAGCAAGAGATCTTCGGGCTTGCGGGCGGCGAAGAATTTCTCGATCTGTTCACTGACTTCCCCCGATGGCTCATTGAACCGCGTGGCTACTGTGAAATCACCAATCTCCTGGTCGCTAAGCACGCGAGTTAACGCGTCGACGTCCTGGACCGACGTCGATAGCTGTGGGAACTTCGGGTCCTCGTAGTCAGAGCAGCCGACCAGCAGCGCGGCTCTGGTGCCGCTCATCGGCGGCGTCACCGGTCGGTGTGACGGTCGATCCAGGTTTGGATCAGCTCACGCTGGTCTTCCCGGGTGATCCCGTCGAGCTCCAGCACATCGCCGTCGAGCTCCAGCTTCACGCTGCGCCCACCACGGTGGGGGACCCACAACTGCACTGTCTTGACGAGTTCGGTAAGGAGCCCCGAAGACAGGGCCAGCATGACGGTCATCGCGCCCGCTACGATAATTTCACCGGCGCGGGTACCGGGCGGCGCCGGACCTGCGGTCACAGGATCGGCACGCTCGATATCCAGCCCGAGCAGCTGTTCACGTAGCCGCACAGCGAGCTCAGCCAGTTCTGCCGCGTCGGCGTCCGGGCCCGCGTCAATGCGCAGATCAAGCCGGGCAACCCGCTCAGTCATCACCGTGCCCCGCTGTCAAGTACGAAGTCTGCACAGCGTACCCAGCCCACCGAACGGGTGCGAGGATTCTCAGCCATCGCGCGAATCAGGTGCCTGGCGCTCCCCAACCGCCGCGGCCGGGGGTTTCAATGCGGATCCGGTCACCGCGGTGCAGCTGCCAGGTGCCTTTGCTGGACAGATCCTGCTCGGTCCCGTCAGCCTGAATGAGAACGTTACGGCCCACTGCCCCAGAACCCCCGCCGCCGAGCCCCCACGGCGGGTGTTCCCGGCGTTCGGACTGCACGGTCAGCGTGCAATCGGCCAGCACCTCGACCTCCCGGATCAGACCGTCGCCGCCGGGATGCTTCCCGGCACCACCTGAGGAGGACCGCAGCTCATAGCGCCACACCCGCAGCGGGTAATCCAGCTCCATCGCCTCGGCGGGGGTGTTCTGCGTGTTGGTCATTCCGGTGTGTATCCCGGACATGCCGGGCCGGCCAGGGGTGCCGCCCTCGCCGCCGCCCAGCGTCTCGTAGTAGCTGAACGGCCCATGGTCACTGTCGCCACTGGAACCGATGAGCAGGTTGTCCATCGTGCCCTGGCTGGCCGCCGGCACCCGGTCCGGAATCGCCTGCGCGAACGCGCTGACACCTCCGGCTGGCCCGCTTTGATCAGACAGACGTCGGTGGACGTGCCGCCCATGTCCAAGGCGATCGCGTCCTCGAAACCGGCGCCACGCGCCACCGCACCCGCTGCGACCACTCCTGCGGCGGGTCCCGACAACAACGTGTGCACCGGAGCGGCCGCCACAAAGTCAACGCCGGCGGTGCCGCCGCCCGACGTCATCACAGTGATCGTCGGTCCCGGGAGCCGGGCCGTCAAATTGGACAGGTAGCGGCGCATCACCGGCTCGATCGCGGCGTTGAGCACGCAGGTCGACGCCCGCTCGAACTCGCGGAACTCCGGCAGCAGCACGCTGGATCGAGTGATCGGCACATTGAGCGTGGTCAACGCGTCTGCCAGGCGCCGCTCGTGCTCGTTGCCGGCGTAGCTGAACAGCAGGCTGATCGCCACCGACTCCGGCTTCAGGCGCTGCACTTGACGCACGACCCGACCAATCTCCTCGTCGGTCAGCGCAATGACCGCCTGACCATCCGGGCTGGTCCGTTCGATCACGGTCACCACCCGGTCGTGCGGCACCAGCGGTTCGGGACGCGTGACCGTCAGGTCATAGAGCGCAGGCCGGTCTGCCGGGCGATCTGCAGCACGTCGGCGAACCCGTCGGTGGTCATCAGGACCGTTCGGGCGATCTTGCGTTCCAGGACGGCATTGGTGGCCGTCGTGGTGCCGTGCGGCAGTAGCTGCAACTCCCGGTCGAGGCACGGCTCATCCTGCACGCCCAAACTCGTGAATCGACGCGCCTGTACGCTCAGTGACAATTAGTTCTACTGAGCGTTACCCTCGCCACGATGGAAGCCGCTGTCCTCAGACAAGGACGGCACCGGTGACCAGAGTGGCTCGCTCGGTGTCGATCCGTTCCCTCGCGCTGCTCGGACTGGTGTCCCTGGCCGCCGCTTTCGCCGCCGCGGGCCAGGGCAGCGCGACGCAGTCCGGCTGCACTCGCACGATCACCCGAGCCGACGAGGTACACGCTGCACTGGCTGCCGCTTCGCCGGGAGACACCTTGTGTTTCAGCGGCGTTGACCTCGCCGGTGCGGCGCTGATGATGACCAGATCGGGTACCGCCGACGCGCCGATCCGCCTGATCTCTGACGGGCAGACCAACGTCCACGAAGTCCAGATCATCGCTGACTACGTCCTCATTCAGGGCTTCACGATCGTCGGCGGTGGCGAACTGCTCCTGGCCGGGACGGGGATCATCGCGCAGAAGAACATTGTCCGTGACACCCAACGGGGCGGGATCGTCTGCGCTTCCTGCATCGACTCCACCATCGAGTCCAACACTGTGCACCATGTCGCCGCCACGGGCATCTCCATCAGTGGACAGCGGATCACCGTTCGCGCCAACCGCGTGAGCGCGACGGTGGCCGGTGATGAGGGAAGCGCCAATGGGGTGCGCTTTTTCGGAAACGGTCACCGAATCATCAGCAACACGATTCAGGACATTTCCGTCAACGAGTATCCGACTCCCCTGCAGGTCGCCTGCTTCCAGACCTTTGATACCGGCCGACCATCCACCTTCGATGTCGTGATCCTTGGCAACGCCTGCCAGAACGTCGACGGGCTCTGTGTGATCGCCACCGGCGACGAGAGTGGCAACGGTGACGCCCCCGCCGACTCCCGGTCGATCACGTTCACCGGCAATGCCTGCGCGGTCGGCGGTGATCTGGCGGTACACCTACGCCGCTGGCCAAACGTCGACATGCACAAGAACAAGCTCTTCGGCCCGAACCTCAAGCGCGCGATACTTATCAGCGACGGCTCGACCGGCTGCACCGTAAAATCCAACACCACACCCGACGACGTTGCCGCTGTGGAGATCGACGAATCCTCCCGGCCGGGCTTCCGTGATCAAGATAAGAATCCTTTCTGACCACGCAGGACCGGTAGGCAGTACTATTGGAAAGATGTCGAGCACCCCGTCAGGGAGCCGGCTAGACCTCGTGCACCGTATCGGCGCAGCGGTGCTCGGATTCGGGTTGTGCATATTCGGAGCACTCGGGGTCGCCGACCGGCTGGAGTTCCTCGCAGTGCGCGGGGAGGTCGTGCTGGGCCTGGCCTCCAACGGTCTGCTTTCGGTGATCTCGCTTCTCGTCGGCGGGGTCCTGATCGGCGCTGCCTTGCGCGGCGGCAGGAGCTCCTCGACGATCACGGTGGTCGTAGGTCTGCTCTTCCTGATCTCCGGCCTGGTCAATCTCGCCGTGCTGGACAGCGAGTTCAACCTGCTGGCGTTCCGGATGTCGAATGTGATCTTCAGCTTCATCGCCGGGATGCTGCTGCTCTTCCTCGGCGCCTACGGTCGCTTCAGCGGTGGCTTGCCGGCAGACAATCCGTACTACCGGAACCGGCATCGCGCCGATTCGAGCTCTGGGGACAACCACCGCGACGAGGACCATGAACGCTGGGTGGCGGCCGAGGTCGCGGTCGCCGAGGGCTACGCCACGCCAGAGCAAGAGCAGCAGGTCCGCGACGACGCGCAGCGCCGCGCCAACGAGGCGCGCCGGC
>JBGSWT010000303.1:0-1833 GCA_041751815.1 Pseudonocardiaceae bacterium | reverse complement strand
CCCCCGCGCTCCCTGGCCCGGTGGGCAGCGGACAACGCGGCCGCTTTCGCCGCATGAGCCGACACCCGGGACCCACCACCGGTGAGAACAGCTCAGCGCGGTGGGTCTCGGGCAGACATCAGGCATGGGCCTCGCTGGGTGGCTCGAAACTCGCAGTGAGGGGATGGCCGACGCTGTCCCATGGGTTTGCGATGGCCGCGACGATGGCTGGGTGGCGGGCGAGCACCAGATCAGTGGCCCTTTCGACGAGCGCGGCCAGCGGTTGCGAGGGATGGCGGTGCGCCAAGGAGATCACTGAGCTTTCGACGTCGGTGAGTCCGAGAAATACGACGCCTGGCCTGCGATAGAAGCGCGCAGCCCCGGCGGCGGTGAGGCTGACGGCGCGTCCGGACGCGACAGCCTGCATCTCCTCGTCCAGGTTGCGGACCGCCAGGGTGGTCTCGGGCGGCGCGCTCCGGTGGGACGCGCCGAGCCAGAAGTCCCGCCACCCCTCATCAGCGGTGACCCGCGACGTGATGGGCTCGTGAAGCACCCGCTGAAAAGAAATCGGTCCAGGGGAGTCCGCCAGGTGATGGCGGCGGTGGACGGCCAGCACCCGCGGCTCGGTCATCACCTCGCGCAGCCGGAGCCCACGCGCGTTGAAGGGAGGTCGAACGATCGCCGTGTCGACCTCGCCCGCGGCGAGACCCGCCGTGGGATCGATCCAGGTGTATTGACGCAGCTGAACCTCTACTCGGGGTGCCAGCTCGTGGAGCGTGTCGAGTAGGGGACCTGTCAGTTCCAGGAGGGCGGCGGCGAAGAACCCCAATCGCAGGGTTCCCGTCACGCCCCGGGCGGCCGACTGGGCGTTGCTGATGGCCGTGTCCACCGAGGAGAGGGCCAGGCGGGCCTGCACGACGAAGGCTTCCCCGGCGCTGGTGAGCTCCACCGATCTGGTGGTGCGATCGAACAGCCGCACCCCCAGCTGACGCTCGAGGTCACGCATGCGTGCGCTGAGTGCGGGCTGGCCCATGTAGAGGCGGTCCGCGGCCCGGGAGAAATTCAGCTCCTCCGCCACGGTGACTACATACCTGAGGTGTCGCAGCTCAACATTCATGTCGTGGCGAGTATAAATGCCGTTACGTCTTGGACCTTCCCGACTGCTGCGCCCCTACCTAAGGTCACGAGGGTCATCAACCGCACAGCTGAGGAGCACGATGTGACAACCCTGCAGCAGGCCTCCGAGGTCATGGGCCGCTACGCCTACGGTATGGACACCAGCGACTGGGCGTACGCGACGAGCGTGTACGCCGACCACGTCGACATCGATTATCGGCAGGTAGGCGCGATGCAGGCGCGGATGAGCCGCGTGGAGATCGCCGACTTCCTGCAGGGGCTTCTCGGCAAGCCCGACCTGCGGGTGCATACCGCCATTCATCAGGTCGTTGCGCTCGCCGGGGAACCTGACCGCTTCATCGCCTACTATTCGGTGCGCCACTACAAAGGGGCCATCGGCTCAGCTGGCAAGTTCGCGTTGTTCGGGTGGTACGAATTCGAGATGAGAGACGACGCGATCATCGCCATCGCCGTCAATGTCTCGGCCACGGAGGGTGACGCCGCCGTCCTGGCGTGATCGCCTGCATGATTGATCCGCGGTCCCCGGGACCGTGCGCACCGTCCACGCCAGCTTCTCCGAGACGCGAGGTCACCGCAGCGATGCCAGCGCCGCATCCACGGCGTCGGTGAGGCGGGTGGGGTCGGGCTCGGCCTGAGCGAGCACGTGCAGGCCCTGGAAGACGACGAGCAGCATGCGCGCCTGCGCTGCGGGGTCGCCGCGCTCCGGCAGCTCGCCGG
>JBGSWT010000302.1:0-2530 GCA_041751815.1 Pseudonocardiaceae bacterium | reverse complement strand
CGCCCCGGGAGCGTGGCGAGATCCTGCGCCGCGCCTACGAGCTGATGATGCAGCGTCAGGACGACCTGGCGCTGCTGATGACCCTGGAGATGGGCAAGCCGCTGGCCGAGTCCCGGGCCGAGATCGCCTATGCCGCCGAGTTCTTCCGCTGGTTCGCCGAGGAGGCCGTGCGGATCGACGGCGGGTTCGCCACCGCGCCCAACGGCTCGGGGCGAGTCCTCGTGATGCGCCAGCCAGTCGGGCCGTCGCTGCTGAGCACACCGTGGAACTTTCCAGCCGCAATGGGCACCCGGAAGATCGGCCCAGCGGTGGCCGCGGGCTGCACGATGGTGCTCAAGCCGGCCAGCTTGACTCCGCTGTCCATGCTCGCGCTGGCCGGCATACTGGCCGAGTGCGGGCTGCCCGACGGAGTACTCAACGTGGTACCCACCGCCAGCTCCGGTCGGCTGATGGAACCCCTGATCCGGGACGGCCGGGCCCGCAAGCTGTCCTTCACCGGCTCCACCGAGGTGGGTCGCACGCTGTTGGAGCAGTGCGCCGAGCAGATCCTGCGAACGTCGATGGAGCTCGGCGGTAATGCGCCGTTCCTGGTCTTCGCCGACGCCGACCTCGATGCCGCGGTCCAGGGCGCGGTGATCGCGAAGGTGCGCAACATCGGCGAGGCCTGCACCGCTGCCAATCGCTTCTTCGTGCACACCGACATCGTCGAGGAGTTCTCCCGCCGGCTGGCCGAGCAGATGGGTTCGCTGCGTATCGGTCGCGGCAGCGAGGAAGGCGTGCAGATCGGTCCGCTGATCGAGGCCAAGGCGCGGGACAAGGTGCAGCACCTGGTCGACGACGCGGTGACCCGCGGCGCCCGGGTGCTCACCGGCGGCGAGCCGGTGGACGGTCCGGGTTACTTCTATCGCCCGACCGTGCTCGTCGACGTGCCGCCGGATGCCGAGATGACCGGCACGGAGATTTTCGGACCGGTCGCGCCGATCACCCCGTTCACGGACGAGGAGGAGGTGCTGGCGACCGCCAACGACACTCCGTTCGGCCTGGTCAGCTACGTCTACACCGAGGATTTGCGCCGCGCGCTGCGGGTCTGTGAGCGGCTCGAGGCCGGCATGGTCGGGCTGAACCAGGGCCTGGTGTCTAACCCAGCGGCGCCCTTCGGCGGCATCAAACTTTCCGGACTGGGTCGTGAGGGCGGCTCGGTGGGCATTGTGGAGTTCCTCGAGACCAAATACGTGGCGGTCGCCACGACTTGATGGCAGCTGATCGTCATCCAGCATGGTCGTCAGACGAGGAGGAGCACATGGCCATCGGAGACCATCATGACTGGCAGTCGACGACCTATGTCGACGACTGGATCGAAGGCGCCACCAGTCACGACGCGCAGCGTCGGCCGCTGCTACGCCGGGCAGCGGGATTCGGGATTGCTGCCGTTTGCTCCCGATGCCCAGATATGGGTGCTTGACCTCGGTGGTGGATACGGGGAGTTCAGCGCGCAGGTCCTCGACTTGTTCCCCCAGGCGAGGGTATGCCTGCAGGATTACTCGGTTCCGATGATCGAGCGGGCACAGCAACGGTTGGCGCAGTTCGGTGATCGGGTGGAGTACCGGGTGTGCGATCTGTGGGATCCGGATTGGCCGGCGCAGGTCGGCTGCCCATTCGACGCCGTCGTCTCAGCCCTCGCCATTCACAACCTGGGCGAGCCCGCCGCGATCAGCCGGGCGTTCACCGACGTCGCCGGTCTGCTGGGCCCGGGTGGGTGCTTCTTCGACCTCGATCTGGTGTTGGATGCGCGGTTCGCGCCGCCGGGTTCGGCGCTGGGCGAGTTGTATGCCCGAGCCGCCCCCAGCCACGATCCCGCTCCCGATGCGGATGACCATCACCACGAGCGGTCCATGGACGTCGTCGTGCCGACGCTGGAAGACCACCTGCGCTGGCTGCGAGACGCCGGTTTCGTCGAGGTGGACTGCGTATGGAAGCAGTTCTCGGAGGTGTTCCTGTGCGGTTTCCGCCGCCCATAGCCGCGGGGCGGACAATTTAGACGGCGACAGGAAAAGGCATCTGCACCACTGGGTTAGCTGCAAGATAGATGCATGGTTCCGAGGGTCTCGAACGGGTACGGCCGGGAACGGAGCAATCAATGTCTGCGGAAACAGCGTACCCATGAACACACCCATGGGGACGTGACGCATACGCATGTGCACGATCACGATCACGTCGAGCACGAGCATGAGCGCAGTCACAACGGACAGTCACACGCGCACTCGCACGTCCACGAGCGGTGAGGACGCTCACGAACACGCGCACTGAATAGCAGCTCATTACCCCGCTGGGGCGTGGCTGCTCTGGGGACATGACCGCCTGGTACCGGTTCTGGTGCCGCCGCTTGAACGTTCATATGAAACGGCTAGTCAACCCCGCGGGATGTTGATCGACCGGTTTCTGGTCGAGTGTGGTGGTTTGTGCTGTTGGTGTGGCTGGTTTTGGGCAGGTGTTTGCTATGGAGGTCTGCTGGTGGTGACCGCGGGGGTCC
>JBGSWT010000301.1:0-14409 GCA_041751815.1 Pseudonocardiaceae bacterium | reverse complement strand
CAAGGGCAAGGTGGAGCAGGCCGCCGACCGGGCACTCGGGCTGCTGCGACAGCGCAATGCGGGCGTGCGCGAGCTGTTCCGGACCACCAACGCCGTGCCCGGACTGGCCGTGATCGCCGATGCGGATGCGGTCCGCCAACTGGCCGGCTCGCCCGACGTCCGCTCGGTGTACAAAATCGTGCCCAAAACCGCGATGAACTCCAACGCCGTACAGCTGACCAGGACGCTGCGTGCCTGGCAGCAGACCGGGCGACTGGGTGACGGGGTACGGATCGGCATCATCGACGACGGGATCGACTACACGCACGCAGACTTCGGTGGTCCCGGCACCCCGGCGGCCTACACCGCCATCGACCGCACCGTGAGCAAGCCGAGCTACTTCCCGACCCGCAAGGTGGTGGGTGGATACGACTTCGCCGGCGACGACTACGACGGTGGCGAGACCGGTGGTCCGCTGGGGATCGTTCCCCGGCCGGACCCCAATCCGTTGTCCTGCGGTCAACACGGCAACCACGTTGCCGGCACCGCCGCCGGGTTCGGTGTCAACAGCGACGGCAGCACCTTCCGCGGTCATTACCAGCAGCTGGATTCAGCGACGCTGAACGCCCTGCGGATCGGCCCCGGGACCGCACCGCACGCGCTGCTGTACGCGCTGAAAGTTTTCGGCTGCCACGGCATGACAGCGCTGACCGCCAAGGCGATGGACTGGGCGCTGGACCCCAATGGCGATGGCGACTTCTCCGACCGGCTCGACGTGGTGAACCTGTCGTTGGGCTCGGACTACGGCGCTCCGGACGATCCGGACAGCCTGTTCGTCCGCATGCTCGCGGCCAACGGGGTGCTGCCGGTCTTCGCCGCGGGCAACGGCGGTGACCTCTACGACATCGGTGGAGCACCGGGCAACACCCCTGAGGCGCTCACCGTGGCCAGCACCCGAGACTCCACTGTGCTGCGCGACGGCGCCCAGGTCACAGCGCCCAGCGGCGTGGCCGAGATGTCGGGTGGCCAGATCGTGGGTGGCCAGTACAGCCAGGACTTCCCCGGTTACGCCGGCCTGGATCGCACTGCGCTGGTGGTACGGCTGTCCGATCCCGCCAACTCCGACGGCTGCCAGCCCTACTCGGGTCCTGACGCTGCCGCGGCGGCGGGCAAGCATGTCTGGCTGGAGTGGGACGACGATGACGCCACCAGGCGCTGCGGTTCGAAGGTCCGGGCCGACCACGCGCTGGCGGTCGGGGCGGCAGGAGTGCTGCTGTCCTCGGCGACTGAGCATTTCGCCGCGGCCATCGCAGGGAACGCAGGGGTGCCGATGTTCCAGCTGACCGGTCCAGTGACCGCAGCGCTGCGTCCGGCACTGCAGGCTGGGACGCTCGCGGTACGGCTCGCTGGAAAGCTGCGGACGTCAGTGCCCACCGATGACCCACGAATCACCGACACTGTCAGTGAGTTCAGCTCACGTGACGTTCGGGGTCCGGCCCTCAAACCGGACGTGGCGGCACCCGGGGACACCATCGCATCGGCGCTGACCGGCAGCGGATCGGACGTCCTGGTGATCAGCGGGACGTCGATGGCTTCCCCGCACGTCGCGGGCATCGCGGCGCTGGTCCGGCAGGCGCATCCGGACTGGAGTGTGGCCGAGGTCAAGGCCGCGGTGGTGAATACCGCAGCAGCGGATGTCCATTCGCTCGACGGTCAGCGGGGCCCGATCGCGGCGCCCAACCGAGTGGGCGCCGGTCGGGTGGACGGCGCAGCCGCGGTCCGCAACCAGGTGTTGGCGATGGTACCGGATGACCCCGGTCAGGTCAGTGTCGGCTTCGGCGTGGTGCAGGCCACCGGTCCAGTCGCCCTCAGCAAGACGATCACACTGGTGAACAAGGGCGTGACCGCGGCCCGGTACGCGGTCGCCTACCAGCCGATCACCACCATGCCCGGAGTCGAATACCAACTGTCCAGCCGGTCCGTCGACATCGCCCCGCAGGGAGTGGCGGCACTGACCGTCACGCTGCGCATCGACGACCCATCTGCGCTGCGCCGGACCGCCGATCCGACTATCGAGAAATTCCAACTCGGTGCGGCCCGCCAGTTCCTCGCAGACGCCTCCGGCCGGATCGAATTCAGCGCGCCCGAAGGCTCGGGTGTGGGTGTCCCGCAGGACGGCTCGGGTGTGGGTGTCCCGCAGGACACAGTCATCCTTCGGGTGCCGGTCTATGCCGCCCCGAAGCCCGTGTCCGATCTCTCGGCACCCGAAAGTCTGCGCTTCCGGGGTGACGACCGGCTGGCCGTGCTGACTCTGTCCGGCCGTGGAGTGGACCAGGGCAGCGGAGATGCCGCCTACCGCTCGCTGATCAGCGTCTTGCAGCTGCAGAACGAGAGCGGCCGGTTGGCTGAGTGCAAGGGCGTATTCGTGGCTGCGTGCACGCCCAACGGGACCGCGCAGGGAGGTGACATCCGCTATGTCGGTGTGACCTCCACTGCGCCGCTGGCCGTGGCCCGGGGCAGGCCGAAAGACGCGTTGCTCGCTTTCGGGATCACCACCTGGGAGGACTGGTACAACGTCGGCAGCAACACCATTCCGTTCGTCGACATCGACACGACTGGGGATGGGCTGCCCGACTTCGAAGTCCGCGGGACGAAGCTGGCCGGGACCGACGTGCTCGTCGCGGCGACCGTCGACCTGCATGCGCCGCCAGAATCCCCACCGGTACAGGTGCTACCGGTCAACGGGCAGTTCGGGGACGTGGACTCCGGCGTCTTCGACAGCAACATCATCGTGCTGCCGGTGTCGCTGACCGCGCTGGGCATCGACCCGTTGGCTGCAACGGCACCGATCAGCTACACCACGGCAGTCGCGAGCCACTACACCGGTCCGGTGAACATCGGCAAGGTCATCGACAGCACGGGGCCGGCGTTGTTCGACGCCGTGCGGCCGGGGCTGTGGGCCCACGGGACCGGAGATCCCGCGTTGAGCTATCTGGCCCGCCCGGGGACCGCGCTGATGGCCAATCGGGACGCCATCGCCGCGATGGCCCAACGTGCGAACCAGCTGCTGGTGTTGTACCCGGCCAACCCCAGTGGGAATCGGGTGCAGCTGGTGTCGGTGTCGGCACCTGGCTCTGCGTTGGTCGGCGGGCTGGGCGGCCCGGGTCCTGCCGTGCCACTTCCGGTGCCCGCAGCGCCTCCCGCGCCGGCGGTGCCCGCTGACCGCGCGCGTAGCGCGCCTCGTCCGACCGGTCCATGATATTCGCCCACGATGGGCCATCCGGGTTAGCCTTTGGGTATCCATCGTGCGGTGCTCAACGTCGCTGCGGGTAACCTGCCCGCGGCAGAGGGTCCCACGGCAGGGGCCCGGGCACTGGAGGTGGTTCATGCGGCTCGCGGTGATCCCTGGCGACGGGATCGGTCCGGAGGTGATCGGTGAGGCGCTCAAGGTCCTGAACGAGGTCGCTCCCGGTGCCGAGACCACGCCTTACGATCTCGGTGCCGCGCGTTGGCACTCCACGGGGGAACTACTTCCTGAGTCGGTGCTCAACGAGCTACGCCAGCACGACGGCATTCTGCTCGGGGCAGTAGGGGACCCCTCGGTGCCCAGCGGGATCCTCGAGCGCGGCTTGCTGCTGCGGTTGCGTTTCGAACTGGACCACCACGTGAACCTGCGGCCGACGCGGCTTTATCCCGGGGTGCGTAGCCCCCTCGCGGATCCGGGCAGCATCGACATGATCGTGGTGCGGGAGGGCACCGAAGGTCCCTATGTCGGCAACGGCGGGTTGCTGCGCAAGGACACTCCCCATGAGATCGCCACCGAGGTCAGCCTGAACACGGCCTTCGGTGTGGAGCGAGTCGTGCGGGACGCGTTCGCCCGTGCCGCGGCGCGCCCGCGCAGGCACCTGACGCTGGTGCACAAGACGAACGTGCTTTCGTACGCTGGATCGCTGTGGTCGCGCATCGTCGAGGAGGTGTCGCTGCAGCATCCCAACGTGACGGTGTCCTACCAGCACGTCGATGCGGCCACCATCCACCTGGTCACCGACCCCGGCCGGTTCGACGTGATCGTCACCGACAACCTGTTCGGGGACATCCTCACCGACCTCGCGGCGGCTGTGAGCGGTGGGATCGGTCTTGCCGCCAGCGGGAACCTCGACGTGACCCGCCGCAATCCCAGCATGTTCGAGCCGGTACACGGCTCTGCCCCCGACATCGCCGGCCAGGGCATTGCTGACCCGACCGCGGCGGTGCTCTCGATCGGGCTGATGCTCGCGCATCTCGGGCTGGACGAGCCGTCTCGCCGGGTAGAGGCCGCAGTGGCCTTCGACCTGGCCACCCGGGATCACACCCACCCAGGCGGTACCCACGCCATCGGCGATCGGTTGGCAGCACTGGTCTCATCGAGCCAGCGGGTCGAACGCGCCAACCTGTAGAGCGTGTCCCGAGCACGAGCTGCGCGGTCCAGCCTTGTGTCTGGGATGGTGGTGGCGTGTCGGGGAGTCTTCGGGCCAAGCGCTCCGATGCTGAGGTGGCCGGGATACGGGTAGCGCAACGCTGGCTCGATCATCACGGGCTGCAGGCTCGAGATTGGCTGGACCAGGCTCCAGACGTCGCGCGGTCCTGGGCGCGGCGGTGGAACCTCGCTGTGGGGCCGCCACTTGAGGGTGGCTCGGTAAGCGTTGTGCTCGCGGTCGAGCGCACGGCCGGTCCCGCGGTGCTCAAACTTGCGGCGCCGTGGTCGCGCTGGTCTCGGGAGGAGGCGGCGGCACTGCAGGCATGGGGTGGGCATGGCGCCATTCGCTTGCTCGCTGCGTCCGATGATGCCCGTGCGTTGCTCCTCGAACGCGTGTGGCCCGGTACGCCTGCTATTGGCATGACCGCGACGGAACTCGCGACCGTGCTCGGGAAGTTGTCGCGCCCTGCGGTCCCGCCGGATATGCCTTCACTCGTAGACGCGTTGCGACTGCGCTTTGACCGAGCGAAGGAAAACCGCCACGGGCTGCTGTCCGCGGCGCAGATCTCCCGAGCGCGGCGTCACGCCGTTGACCTTGCTGGGACGCTTCAGGGGCCGCCCCTCATGTGCCACGGAGACATGCTGAGCAAGAACGTCCTTGTGTCCCACGACCGAGGTCTGCTCGCCATCGATCCGAACCCCTGCGCCGGGCATCCGGTATACGACGCCGCGCAGTGGGCTGTCACGGAGACTCCAGTCGCCGACACACCTGAGCGCGCGACTGCCGTCGCGGACGCGCTCGGCCTCCCTGCGGTCGATGTGCTGCGGTGGGTTTGCGTATTGACAGCGGTAGAGGTGTGCCTAGCTTCACTGACCCGAGCACAGGCGTCCCTTGAGCTAGCCCGGTGCCTCAGCGCGGAATGGCTCCGCGACGGTCAGTCATAGAGCAGCGCAGCGACGTCGCTCGCCGACCACGTCTGGTTCGATCGCGCCTCGCGCAGCTTGGCAGTCAGGCGTTCGGCGAGACGGCGGCGCTCAGTAGCCTCGGCCGCGAGCCCCAGGGCTCGGTAGCGCACCGAATCGACTAACAGTGACCGGAACTGTTCGAGTCGGAGATAGGCAATCACGCTGTCCTCCGCCGGCGGGTGCGGGTGCACAGCGGCGAGCCGGGCTCGCAGCATGCGGGCGTCTTCTGGGCACAGGCCGCTGCGATGCAGGAGCACGGCAACGTCCCACGCCGGGTCGCCGAGCGTCGCCAACTCCCAGTCGAGCACCCATGTCTGTCGGCCGTGTCGCAGGAGATTGCGGCGGTTGAGGTCTCCGTGGCATAAGCCGAGGAGCCGCGGGGAGATGTGCGTGCCGGTGTCGATCACTTCTTGCAACGCCGCTTCATCTATGCCGAAGACCCGCAGCCTCTCGTTGTGCTCCGAAGGGCACTGCTGTAGCAGGTCCGTCGTGTGTGCGACTAGCAGGGCGAAGAAGCCGGGCGCATCGTCTCCAGCCGGCCGCCCGGCGGGCAGATCGGGCAGCGCTGACGGCGGCACCGACGTGACCTGCGCCAGCAGCGTCGCGAGATCCTCGACCGTCCCGGGGGGCAGTGGTGTGCCGCGCGGCCAGTGGTCTTCCATCGTGAGACCGCGAAGCCGCTCGATCACGAAGGCACCGTCGGCGCCATCGCCCCTGAGCACCGAAGGTGCTCGGATCCCGCGGTTGCCGATGGCGAGCAGGACTTCGCGCTCGGGCCAGGTGTGCAGATCTACGTGGTACACGCCGGGGCGTGGCCGCTTTACGAGCCCTGGTCGTCCGTTCACCGTCACCTCCTCGAGGAGGTGGTGATAGCCCTGCCTCATGGGCCTAGACGCATGAGCCGCTCGACTAGCGCTTCGATTCGAGCCTCGCTGGCCGCAGCATCCCCGAGCCACTGGAGCTCGATGAGGGCGGCACGACGAGCCTCTTCGGGGCGTGAGCCTCGGTCGCCCATCAGCAGCGCGGCGTGCGCACCGGCAAGCCGCAGAGTGGGGTAGGCCGCGAGCGCCTCGAAGCTTGAGACAGCGCTGGCGGCGTCTTCTGCCGCGTTGCGGCTGTCGCCCTCGGCGAAGCGCACGAAGGCTCGGCACAGGCGCGCCTGCGCCGAGCCTGCCCGGTAGCCGACCTGCTCCAGTATTTCCAGGGCATTCTCGACCTCGTACCGGGCCTCGGAGACTAATCCCATGAGCAACCTGGAGTAGGCTGCGGCGGTGTGTGCCTTACCAACCTCGAGCGATGCGCCGAGAATGTCGTTGAGCTCGACAGCTTTCGAGGCGAGTTGTACGGCGCTGGCTGGATTGATTGGCCATGACGCCTCAGCAACATTCGTTGCGATGATTGCCTGTCCGAAGAGATCCTCGCAGCGCTCGAAGAGCTCACCTGCTCGTCGGTAGTGTGCTAGGCCGCGCCCGGGCAGCTCGTTGAAACGTTCAATGTGGCCCAAAATACGCAGCGCCTCTGCGATTTCACGCGCATGATCGCCCTCGTTGAGGTCTATGATCTGATGCAGGATCTCTTGGGCGTCCCGGAACCGGCCCTGCACGTAATGGAAGTCGGCGAGCTGAATGCCGATTAGCTGGTGGACTTCACCTGCCGCAGGGGTCGCCGGCCGACGATTCCACAGCTCGGTGTAGATCAGCCCGGCGCCTGCAATGTTTCCGGTCTCGCGCATGGCGTTGCCGATCTGGAAGCGAATGCCAGCCTCCCAGGATGCCACGACGCTCAGGTCGAGACGCTCATAAATTGCTAATGCCCCGGAGAGATCGCCTTGCTGGCGCAGAATCCACCCTTCGGTGAAGTTGCGCAGCGCGGCGAGCGCAGGGTCGCCCTCACCGACTGCGAGTGATTCTTCCATCTCCTCGAGTGCCGGAGCGATGACTTTCCACCGGCCGCGATACATGAAGAATTCAACGGTGCGCATAAACCACGTCGGGTCCAGCGCACCGGCCGGGACGCCGTGCAGGAGAGCCTCGCGGAGCGCTTCGGCGCGGTCGCCGATCGGGATGTCTGGATTATCGGCGCGGGCTCGCTCGAACACAAAGATTTCTTTGTGAACTTCAGCACGCAGCTGTGGGTCAAGGCGCTGAAGGAGTTCTCGGCGCATGAGCTTATGCATCAGCCAACGGTCACCGCTCGATTGGCGGTTGAAAGAGTAGGCACAGAAGTCTGGCCATCGGGACAACGGAAAGGCGATGTTGAAACGGCGGACGAGCGCCTCGAAAAGCTCGTAGTCCCACGACCGTGTTACGCTCAGAATCTTGAGGATTTCCTCCTCCGCGCGCGGAACATGCCCGATGAAACGGCTGAGTAGGTCCTCTTTGGTCTCACCGAAGTCCTGAGGGAGCGGCTCGCGTTCCTCGGCGATAGACTCCCAGTGGTCCACCGAGAGGTTGAGGTAGAATGGAAGTCCCTCTGACGCCGAAGCGATGATCTGAGCTAGTTCATCTTTGATGCCGCAATCGGTGAGGAAGGCGAGCTGGTCGTGAGGAAGCAGATCTCCAATCCCGCATAGCTGGAGGTAGGGCTCGCACCATGAGGAATTCTCTCGCTGCCACTGCAGGGCGTCTCGACTTGACACCACCCAAAGGACCCCGGGTGTCTGGGCGACGAGATCGCGGATCCACACGTCGCGGTCGCCGCGTCCGCCACGTGCTACAACGTCTTCCCACAATGCCTCGTGGGCGTCGAGGAAGATGATCGCGCGCCCACCGCGCTCACCGAGCACTTGGAGGAGATCCTTCGCAAAGAACCACGTTAAAGCGTCCAGCATCTCGTGGGTGTCCAGTCGATCGAGATCTTGGAGGTCGGCGTCATGCCGGACGCGCTGCCAGCGTTTCGCTTTGCGTCCCAGCTTGTCTATGCTCTTGACAAGGTTAACCACGGCTCCAAAGATAGGGGTGTCTCCTGCGGCCTCGATCAGGTCCGCAAGAATCTCGCTCTCGGTTACCAGGGAGAGTTCGCCGGAGCTGATCGGAACATTGGGATTTGTCCGTTGCCAATAGACGGAGAACGCGATGTCAAACAGTGGCAGCTGAATCCGGTGTTCCGTGCTGAGGCAGTGGCGCATGTGCGCTAGGACGGTGTCTTGTCGTCGCATGGCGGGTACTTGGAAATCGACGCGCGCGGAAATGATACCGGTCTCTGTGGTCAACTCGCGCAGCTCATGTTGGAGACGCGACTTGCCAATTCCGCCGACACCGAAGAAGTTGAGCACCCGTGGTCCGTCGTGCGGCTGCTCTTGCAGTAGACGTTGGAAGAGTGCGATAGCTTCTCGTCGGTCAACAAAGTTGCGTTTGCGGATTCCCTGCAGTTTAGCTGACCGATATCTGGCAGGCACATCGAATTTTTTGCTCAAGTACGCTCCAACTCTTCGGTCACGGCGTGAAGGTGACCGTGCAGAGTGTCCTCGACCTCTGTCGAGAATAGCAGGGTATCTTCGGTGGCATAGGATGCAAACATCGCCGCGTAGCGGTCGGCCAGGGGGCGTCTCCCGAGAGGGTGAAAGTCCGAGATCCGTCCGCAAGGGTCCGACACGGTCACCGTCGCACATTGGTGGTCGAGAGTGACGGCGGTGCCGTCTTCGAAGCCCAAAATGGTCGTTTTCTGGGAGCTCGACGGTGTCCAAGTCGTCGTGATCAGGGCTTGACCCTCCAGTTCGCCGTCGTGTATAGCAAAATGCGCGCGCGCATGTAATGGAGGCGTACCAGTCGCCTCGACGAGGTGGTCAAGATGCACGAAACGAGCGATCACGCTGAGCGCGTTGATGCCGGAATCTGACCAGCTATCAGCAAGTGCGGCGGCACGGACTTGTACTACGTCAGCGTAGGGATCATTGAAATTGCACACGACGTTGATGATCCGGCCGTGTTGACCGCGCCAGTGCCCCACGCGTTCGGTCGTCCACAGCACTTCAGGCGCAAACGCAGTATGGAACAGCACTCGGGCCCTCGGACCACCGGGAGCGGTGCGTATCTGCACATGACCGCTCCGCGTAGCGGCCGTCGGTTTGTCGATCCATAACCTCGCCGGTGGAGGGGCACCACAGAGGATGTCCACAGCAGTTTTCGGATGGTCAGGTGTTGGCGTAGAGAGGATGACAAGGTCGAGCGGTATGGCCCGCGCGAGTGCCTCGAGTCGGTTGCTCACTCGGCCTTCGAGCTTGCCTGCCGACGTGGCTGCTGTCCCGCGGGGATCCACACCAACGACACATTGCGCACCCGGAATACCTCGCAGTCCCGCGAGCGCGAAGCCACCTGCGGTACCCAGCCCGACGATCCCGACCGTGCCTATCGCTGCCATCACCCTTGACCTCACATTCGGCGGGTTCAAGGCTGATGGTAAACGTCGTCTCATACATGACGTTGTCCCGTCCTCGATCCGCTCCGGTGTCGCGTTCCGGTGTCCGGTGTGCCACACTGCGTCTCATGGCACACCACGGTGTGATAATACTCAGTGTGATCATTATTGCTGAGCGCGTCGGGTAACGGCACCATCACTCGACGCGCAGACCTCTCGCATCCGCGGGGGGTCTTTTTTGTTGCCCGGTTCTGACTCATCTGACTCAGGAGTGCTTGCCGATGTCCCGCACCAGCCCCGCCGGCACCCCACTCGGGGACGACTTCCACCTCTACGACACCACCCTGCGCGACGGCGCCCAGCGGGAGGGCATCTCCTACTCGGTGGCCGACAAGCTCGCCGTCGCGCGGCTGCTGGACATGCTCGGGGTGGGCTTCATCGAAGGAGGCTGGCCCGGTGCGCTGCCCAAGGACACCGAATTCTTCGCCCGTGCCGTAGCTGGTGAGCTGGAACTGACCCACGCCGTGTTGGTGGCTTTCGGTTCCACCCGGCGGGCGGGTCTGGCCGCCGCAACCGATCCGCAAGTGCAGGCACTGCTGACCTCACAGGCCCCGGCGATCACCTTGGTGGCCAAGTCCGACCGCCGGCACGTGGAGCGGGCACTGCGGGTGGACGTCGCCGAGGCGTGCGCGATGGTCCGAGACACCGTGGCGCTGCTCGTCGCCGAGGGGCGGCGGGTGTTCCTCGACGCCGAGCACTTCTTCGATGGCTACGCCTTCGACGCGGACTGCGCGCTGCGGGTACTCGATGCCGGCGTCACCGCTGGCGCCGACGTCGCGGTGCTGTGCGACACCAATGGTGGACAGCTGCCGCTGCAGCTCGCGGAAACGGTCGCTGAGGTGGTGGCCCGAACGGGTTTCCGGGTCGGGATCCATTGCCAGGACGACACTGCCTGCGCGGTGGCTAATTCGGTCGCGGCGGTGCAGGCTGGGGCCAACCACGTGCAATGCACCGCCAACGGCTACGGCGAGCGGACCGGCAACGCGGACCTGTTCGCCGTCATCGGCAACCTCGTCACCAAGCTCGGGATGCCGGTCCTGCCTGAACCCGGAATGGCCGAGCTCACCCGCATCTCGCACGCGCTGGCCGAGATCGCCAACCTTGCGCCCGACACCCACCAGGCCTACGTCGGGAGGTCGGCCTTCGCCCACAAGGCGGGGCTGCACGCGAGTGCGATCAAGGTGGATCCGGAGCTGTACAACCACCTGGATCCCGTGGTGGTCGGCAACTCGCAGCGCGTGCTGGTCACCGAGATGGCCGGCCGGGCCAGCATCGAGCTCAAGGGCACCGAGCTCGGGTTGGACTTGGCCGGCCGCTCGGCCGAGATCGGCGTGGTCACCGCGCGGGTCAAGGAGCTCGAGTCCCAGGGCTGGTCGTTCGAGGCTGCCGACGCTTCCTTCGAGTTGCTGATGCGTCGGGAGGTCGACGACATGCCACCCGCACCGCCATGTCAGCTGGAGTCCTATCGGGTGATGGTGGACCATCAGGCCGACGGTGAGGTGGTCGCGCAGGCGACGGTGAAAGTACACGTGGCGGGGGAGCGGGTGATCGACACCGCGGAGGGCAACGGGCCGGTCAACGCGCTAGACGCCGCGTTGCGCCAGGCTTTGGACCCCCATCTGCCGTGGCTGAAGGCCATGGAGCTGTCCGACTACAAGGTCCGCATCCTGTCCGGTACGCACGGCACCGACGCGGTGACCCGGGTGCTGGTGGACACCCACGACGGCGCCGGGTCCTGGACCACGGTTGGCGTGCACGGCAACGTGGTGGAGGCGTCTTGGCTGGCGCTGCTCGACGCGCTGACCTATGCCGCGTTGCGCCACAATGGCGTGGCTGCCCGGTAGCGTCGCAGCTCGTGCGCATTGGGAGGATCGCTCATTCCCAGGGGGTGGCCTTCGTCGCTCTGGAGACAGGGCCGGACGGCGAGGAGTCGGCGGTAGAGATTGCCGACCACCCGTTCGGCCCGGTGAACTTCACCGGCCGTCGCTGGCCGCTTCCCGACGTCCGGCTGCTGTCCCCGATCTTGCCTACGAAGATCATCGGGATCGGCCGCAACTATGCCTCGCATGCCCAGGAAATGGGCAACGAGTCGCCAGCCCACCCGATCATGTTCCTGAAACCGAACACGACGGTGGTAGGGCCCAACGTGCCGATCAAGTTACCCGCCGATTCCGAGCGAGTGGACTACGAGGGCGAGCTGGCATTGGTGATCGGTCTCCCGTGCCGCGACGTCCCAGCCAGGCAGGCCGCCGACGTGCTGCTCGGCTGCACAGCGGCCAACGACGTCACCGCCCGAGATCACCAACGCAGCGACGTGCAGTGGACTCGGGGTAAGAGTCACGACACGTTCTGCCCGCTGGGCCCGTGGATCGACACCACCGTAGACCCCGCCGACCTGGCTGTGCGTACCGAGTTGGACGGTGCGGTGGTGCAGGACTCCCGAACGTCGATGCTGCTACACGCGGTGCCCGCGTTGGTCGAGTGGGTCTCTCGGGTGATGACCCTGTTGCCCGGTGACGTGATCCTCACCGGTACCCCAGCCGGCGTCGGTCCCCTCCACGCAGGGCAGAGCGTCTCGGTCACCGTCGAAGGTGTCGGCACGCTGATCAACCCGGTCACGCTGAGATGAGCTCTTCAAGTACCGCCAACCCCCCTCACGGCTGCTCTTTTCGACTACCAACCCACGCATCGGACTCGCCGCGTCACCGTCCGATGTGAGTACCGCTGAGTGAATTCACGGCGACGACCGTTCGCCGGGCCAGTCAGCTACGCGGCTGCTGCCTCACGAGCTGATCCGTACGGCCGCCAGCCGGGCTGCACTACCCCGCTAGCGGCCGCGGACCGGATGGTTCAGGGTAGACGTGAGCCTGGCTCTGCGGCCGCAGACGCGGTGAGACCGTGCTCTGCGATGTCGTTGGCGATATCGATGCCGAGCCTGACCCCACCGATGTTCTGTCCGAGGTCGATCTCGTCGTTCTCGTTAACAGCGAAACCGTCGAATATCCAGTGCACACCGAGGAAGACCCGGCTGCGGCTGTTCTCCTCGATCATCTGCCACACGCCGCCGGGGAAGCTCCGGGCATGACGCGGCCGAACTGTTCCGGTGTTGTCGGTATTGATTCCGTTGAGCTCCTCAGAGACGAATTCGAGGCCGTCCACAATATCATCCGAGCAGTACTCGTTCTTGTTGTAAAAACACCTGACGGACTGGAAGGCCGCCGCGCCGAACGTCGCGTGACCCGATGGGTAGGCCGGGAAGTTCGGTGTGAAGTTCTTCTTGCCGACATTGTTCGTACTCTGCGCACCCAGCGGCAGCCAACCTGGGTCGGCCTCGGCGTCCAAGACGTTGCCACCCACTGCGATTGGACCTGTGGAGGGGTCGTGCTCCCGAATCCCCAGCACCGGACGCCACACCTCATAGAAGTACTTGTCATCCCAGGCCAGGATGCCCGCGTCACCCAGCGCCGCATTGACCAGCGCGAAAAGTCGAGCATTCGCGGCGACGTCGTTAGCCTGCGCGTCAGCGATCTTGCGAACAATCTGGTTGTAGAACCGCGGCGGCGTGCCGAGGCCCTTGACGCCGTCGTAGCCCCAGAACACGCCGATGAGGGTCTCGGTGGGGGTGCGGGAGGGCAGGAGATCGGCCGGCAGCGTCCCGATGAGATGCGTGGCGATGCCCTTGCTGCGGACCTGATTAAGGGCTTGGGTGTACTCCGTGCTACCGAGCTGCGGGGACTCCTCGAGGCGGTGGCGCGTGTTCACGGCGAAGTTGCGCGACTGGGAACCGTAGAACGGCGCATAGAAGCCCTGGCCTGGGTTGTCCGGGTCCTCCCGGTGGTGCATGGGAGCGATCGAGGGGAAGTAGCCGGCACCGCTGAGACTGGGGTCATTTTGGCGCCGGGCGAGGATGTTCGTGGCGACCGCTCGACCGAAGTCATCACCGTCAGCGCGGCGCTGACCGCCGGGCAGGTCCGCCGCAGCCAGTTGGGCGTCGAAGAACGCTCTCTGCGCCGGGTACAGCGCACTCAGCGTGGCATGCGCGGCAGCAGCAACCGCAGAGTCGACGTCGGCGTCCGGTTCGGGCGTCGGCAGGCCGTCCAGGTACGGCTCGTACTTCCCATTGATGCTGAAGTAGGCGTCGTGCATCGCCAGGTGCACGATGGCGTAGGCCCGGGAGCTGCCACACGGGCCGCGAGACTCCACTTCCTCCGGTGCGAGGTGGTGTGCGTTGCGCGGTCAGCCTCGTTGACGACTTCGTTCCAGTACAAAATGGGATCCACTGGTTTCTCTCCTTCTCGACGCGGCGCACAGACCGGCGCCACAAGTGAGAGACACCATCACCTGCCGCTGATACCACCGATGTGGGACGTTCAGCAGGTCTCGCATTCGCAGCCAGATGGCGCAGTGGTTGGCGGCAGTTAGCGACTCGCGAAACGCGGGTTGGTAGCCCTTGAAGAGCCACCACGGGCGAAGGGCGGGGCGTGCTCGGGGAGCAGCCCGATGCCCACTGCCGTGGCGAGCACCGCCTGCAGGACGGGAAAACGCTGCAGCAGCCGGATCGGTAGCGTGGGCCGGCCCGATTCGGCTCCGAC
>JBGSWT010000300.1:0-9617 GCA_041751815.1 Pseudonocardiaceae bacterium | reverse complement strand
CTGGCCGTCCTCGGTGATCTCCCTGGGTCACGTCATCGACGAGTGGCTGCGGGTCGCCGAGTATGAGGACAGCACCCGCGAGACCTACGTCGGCTACATCGAGCGCACGATCAAACCGGCTCTCGGCTCAATGTCGATTGTGAAGCTCCACGCCAAGCTCGTGGACCGCACCGGCCGCATCAGCCCGCTGTGCGCAGCACGACATCGGTCCCGGCCTGCATCGAGACCAGCTGAACCATAAGCGCCGAGGACCGGGACCGCCGCCGAACTGTTCCAGGGTTGACCCGCCCTTCCCGGTCCATGAGGCGGCAGGCGGCCAGAACGACGAGGAAGGGGAGGGCCACGGATAGCCAGTAGCCATGCCCGAAGCCGCGTCGTACACTGTCATACGTGTGCGAGCGGATCCAGTGGGACGACGGCGCGGCCCACCACATCCGCACCCGTTCACAGCGTTACCCCGATGCTGTTGACATCGAGCCGGCCTGGACTAAAGAGGCCGTCAACGACCCTGACCGGATCGTGGACGAGCCCGATCCCCAGTCGGCGCACGCGAACAGTGTCCGCTTGGTCGGTTACTCACCCAGCGCGGCAATGGTGATCACCGTCGTCGCGTTGCGTGACCCTCAGGGAGTACTGCACGGAGCCAGCGCGTGGCGCACCACCGGCAAACCGCGCCGCCAGTACTGGGAAGGACGATCCTATGACTGATGTCAGTCCAGAGGCGCTGCGGCAGTACCGCGAGGTGGCCGAGTCCACCCGCGACGAGCCACTGTCGGCGAATGCGACCCGCCCGGCCCGAGCTAAGGTGCTCTCGATCCGGCTCAATCCCGATGAGTTCGAAGCGCTAAACGAGCACGCCGAGCGATTGGAGCTGCCCGCGTCCACGTTGGTGCGGAGCTGGATCCTGACCCAGTTGCACGCCGACACGGATGCATCACCGGTAGCCACCGTCGACCGGATCGCCCGGGAGATCGAGCAGCTTCGCCGCCGACTGGTCTCCTGAACCCACGTTCGCGAGGTCGTCGGCACCGTTTACCTCCCTCTATCCGCTCGGAACAACCACAATCGGCACGAGATGATCATTCGGCCGCATCGGAACGTTCTCCTCGGCGTGGTGGAAGTCCGTTTCCTCGACGGCGCTGCCGTCTTGGTTGAGGGCCACGCGGAAGTACAGGCGCCCAGAATGGTGGATACCAATCTACATGTAGTGGTCCAGTCGCCGTCGAAGACGGAGATGTCGAGCGAGCTCTCTCCGTAGTAGTCAGCCTTGAAGGCCATGCCCTCCAACGTCACGTTGCCGCGCACCGGGGTGCGCGGCAACGGACAGCGACTTCCGCGCGACTTCCGTGGACGAAGGAGACTGTGGGGTAGTTCTCGAGTTCCTGCAACAGCTGTGTCGTTAACGTTCCCGACGTCGTGTCGCAGAAATCGGATGTGTCGTTCGTGATGAACAGGACGGGGGACTCGCCGGTACAGCGCTGGCACACATCCAGCAGGGTGTGCCAGATCAGAGAGTCCCGGTAACCATTCTTGCCCTGGTCATCGAAGGGTCGTCGATTGTGCAGAGCGTGCGTCAGCTTCTCCTGGTGCGCGACCGCCGGCAACGGAACGCAGCTCAACAAGACGAGCGCGCAGCGTCGTAGGCGTCGTTTCGCGCGTCGACGTGGTGCTTGAGCTCTGCCGCTAGCGGCATGTCGAGGGCCAAAAGCTGCTTAAGGGCCCGGGGCTTCAGCTCCTGGTCCCAGCCGGGCCCGGTCGCGTCCAGGAGGTGGGGAAAGGCGTGGCGTATGGCAGGCCAGAGCGTGACGCATCCGCGGTGCGGAGGCAATGCTCGGACTGCTCCAGTGCAGCTGAGAACAGGTCCCGACGGGCACTTCTAGAAGCGTTGTCCGACGGACGGTGCCGGAGCGCGCGGAGCCCGCCGCCAGGCTTCGTCGGTGGAGCGGCGGTACGACACGGGCATGGCGGCTGACCTTAACCTGCGCTGGTAGCCGTGCGCCGCAATCGCCACGGTCGAGCGGGGGGGAGCTAGACCGAGGGGTCCGCCGCACAGATCCATTGTGGACGCGGTGGGCATGGGAGTGGGCATGAACGGTGGTCCACCGGTGCCTCTCATGCCCACGATCAGGCTCTTGTGGTGCCTGTTTGCCCAGGTAGTAGGGCTATGCTTGTGGACCTTGCCGTCTCATAATCCGTCAGGTCGTGGGTTCGACTCCCACCCGCCCCACCAGGTAACCAGCGTTGTGTCCTCCTTCAAGATCGGTAGCTGCAGGTGCTGTGTTGGCGGCCACCACGATCACATCGGCCGCCCGACCCCGCAGGAGAACCACCGACGGCTCGACTGCGCGGGTGCGCAAGCCTCGCGGCCGAAGTCGCCTCGGCCAGCGGTGACGAGGGTGAGCCTGTTGGGGCCTGCCTTGGGGCACCTGTGGGTCGCTGGCGCTGGCCATGCCGTGGTCGCGAATGTGGGTGGCGTGACGCCGACCGGTGATCAGCAGTGTGCAGATTCGGGGCTAGAGGCTCTCGTCGATCAGGAATCTCCCTCGCCGCCGCTGAGGACGTCCCCTATCGCTGAGGACGTCCCCTATCGCAGTGGCGCTCGCGAGCGCCGCCGGTTCCCCAGGTGGCGGCGCTTCAGCAGCGTTCAGCGATAAGCCGCCCGCAACTGAGCACCGCTGGCCCGGCGACCAGATCCCCGGCGGCGTCGGAATTGATGATCGGCGTGGGCCGGAGCAGGTGGAGCCGGGGTGGCCGACGTCTCGGTGTGCGCCTGGAGCGCACCCCGCCTGGGGCCGTTTGGTGGGTGACCTGCCTTCTCGGTCCACTGTGGATACCGTGGGCATGGGGATGGGCACGAATTGCGGGTCGTCCGATGGCGCGTTCCATGCCCATGCCCACGATCACGCTCTTCGGTTCCTGTTTGCGCTGGTAGCGGCGGTGCGCTTCACCGGTGTTCTGCCGCATCGCGGCTTTGCCGCATAGCAGCGATGCGGCAGGTATACTACTGGCATGGCCGAGTTTCATCTGACTGTTCAGGGGCGGGGAACCCTCGCCCTGCCGACCGAGATCCGTCGCCGTCACCGGCTCGACGAGCCGGGAGCCCAGGTGCGGCTCGTCGAGCGTGACGACGGTGTCATCGAACTGCATCCGCTCGTCGCGGTGCCTGCTGACCAGACCTGGTTCTGGAGTGAGCGTTGGCAGCAAATGGAGCGGGATGCGGAGGCGGACGTCGCCGCCGGGCGGGTTGTGGTGACCGAAGGGCCTGACGAGTTCCTCGACGAACTCGACGCGACGGCGTGAAGTTCGAGCGGACAGACAGCTTCAAATCGGACTGGCGGCGGCTGTCCGACGCCGAACGCGAACTATTCCGATCTGCGATCAAGCAATTTCACGTTGCTGCGGAGCGCATCGTCGCGGACCCGCGACTAAGTTGGCCAGCGAGTCTGCGGATCAAGAAAGTGGTAAGTGCGCCCCGAATCTGGGAGATGGCTTGGTCGTTCTCCGGGCCCGACGGTCGCGCCACGTTCGAGTGGGTCGAGATCGACGGCACATCTGGCATCAGGTGGCGTCGGATCGGTACCCATGAGATCTTTCGCGAACCGTGAGGACCGCTCGGACGTACAGGCGAAGGCGGGTCGGAAAGCGCGATGGCTTGTCATCGCCGGATGCGCCCGGTCCACCACAGCCCGGCTGTGTGCCAGTGAAGCACACCGGGAGAGGAGACCAGCCGGATCCTGTCCATGGATCTGTCCATGAACTCGGCGCCACGGGTGCCTCTATCGCACGCTGAGTGGTCGAGTCAGACATCAGAGTCCCTGTTCGTCTACTGTCGGGTGATTCGGAGGCCTCGTAATCGTCAGGTCGTGGGTTCGAGTCCCACCCGCCCCCACCAGATGACCAGCGGAAACACTCCTCAAGAGATCCGCTGTCAAGGGCGTTTGGGCACGAGTACTGGTCGGCTACGCCGGTGGCGGCTGCCATGGCAGGAGCGAGTCCAGTGCCACAGTCTGGGCGAGGGCGGTCCCAGAATCCGGGCGGTAGCGCTGCTGACACGCGGTACGAAGGCCGATGAGGATCGCCCGCGGCTCACTCACTCGCTCGGTGCTAGCGCGCCAGCTCTCGTCGAGCGCCTCCAGCGCGAATCCGAGTAGCTCCTCGGGCTTGCTCACGCTGCGGTGTTGTCCCGCCGGAGTGGTCCGCGTGGACGCGCACCCGGTGCGCCGGCGGACACGACTCGCACCCGCGCGCGGAGCAAATTCTCAAGCTCCATCTCGAACCGCGCAAGATCGAAGTAGTCGCGATCGGCGGCGTGTGCCACGAGCGTCTCGACCAGCTCTACAGCCCGGTGGAAAGTCTCATCGTCAGCCAACCGCAGCTCGTTGCTCGCATCGTTGCTGACTGTGATCGAGTGTCGAGCCTGATACACAGCAGGTACTGCTGCTGTCCGCTGGTCAAGGTGGTCCAAGGGCGCTTTCAGGAGAAGACCCACGAGTGCTGGTCATGTGGCGGTCGCTGGGTGTCCTACCAGGAGAAGGAGACCGACGTCAGCATCGCAGTGCAACTGGTCGAAGATGGGGTGAAGAACCGGCGGGTGGCGCCAGATCTCGGTTCTCCGACACCAGAACATCGATGAGCTGCCCGAACTGGTCGATCGCTCGGTACAGATAAACCCACCGCCCGGCGACCTTGACGTAGGTCTCATCCACAAACCACCATGATCACGTCCGGAGGGCACCCGGGACCCAGCGAAACCGGACCGCAGTGGAAACATCGAGCTTCGGCGACGACCCATCGGCCCCACCCTGCCCGAGCCCGTCACCCGTCAACCCGGTGACCCGCGCAGTCCGGTGCCGCCCGGGCACCGCCTGCGGCGACAGCAACCCCACGGTCGACAAGGTGCTCGGACAGACCGGCCTGCTCACCGTGCCACCGCACCCATTCGGGCAACAGCGCCTTCGCCGCGATGGTGATCGGATTGTCAGGAATCCAATCGTTGATCAACGCGAGCTGAAATTCAACGCGATGCGGGGAGACCGCATGCCAGGTGTCGGGCAGCGTCCCCTCCATCCACTCCTGTGCCAGCGCACCGGCGGCCTCCGGATCGGGTTCGCTACCGTGCCGGTGCACATGCCAGCCGGTGAACGCCGCTGCCATCGGATCCGTGTCGAGGTCGTGGTATAGCGATGGTGCCGCCGGCAGTGACATTCCTCGCTTTCGCAGCGCCTCCGCGAGATCGTGGATCCGGCGGCGCGCCCGGAACCAGTTATCCATCACCGTCCGCGACTCGGTTCCCCGGAGAAACCCTTCTCCGAGATCACAATGGACGAGACACAGCAGGCGCTCCGCCGTCTCGACCCGCTGCGGGCGGGCGCTCTGCGCCGTGTCACCCACCAGCGCTCGCCACGCGGTGGCCGCCTGCTGCACGTCGTCGAAGACACCCGCATGGACGATCTCCATGATCCCGCACGCGTCGATGTCGAACAGGAACACCGAGCGGTCCACCCCATCGGGATAGGAAAAGCCAGCGATCAGCGCGATGCGCGCGCCGTACGCGTCGCGCATCTCCCACACCTCACCGGTGGCCGTGATCCGCGCGAGCTGCCGCAGCCAGTCCGGCTGCTGCCGCACCGCCGCATCACCCCGCAACTCCTTCTTCGCGCGGTCCAACGCTCTTCGTGCTATGGACTGCAGCGCCGGTGACCCGATCGAGGTGAGACCGTGCAGCAATCGCCACGGTGGCTCCCACGCGCCGTCCCGGCTGCCCACCTCCCGGATCCGAGCCGTTGCGGCCTCCGTGAGCTCCTCGAACCACCAGCTGAACCACATCCCTTCGCGTTCCTCGCGGAGGATGCGGTGCAGCTCGGCGCCCAACAGCTCCGCCGTCACCTGTTCAAGCTCCCGAGGCCCCCGCGCCGCCATGACGACGTCAGCCCGATCGAGGACAGCCTTATTCGAGGAATCGAACCACGCTGGCCGCTGCGGCGGACCCAGCAGTGACTGCATCGCCGTGAACGCCGATTGTGGTTGACCTGTCTGCATGCCATCGGTGCGACGGCGCGCAGCCCCCCGCTGGCTGGAGGTGCTCTTACCCTTTTTGCTCTTGCGACCACGAGACACCGGCGACATGCGCAGGATGGTAGAGCTGGGCGCCGTGGCCACCGCGCGCTGGCACTGTCCGCGGTGACCGCCGTCGCCGACACGGATCTGGGGACTTTCTATACGATGATCGACGGTCATCTCGAACTACCGTTTCAGACCGCTGTGTTGGGGGTCGATGTCACCGTCACGGGCATCGACTTGGCCGATGATGAACAGATCGTGGCGATCTGCGCTCGTAGCCGGTGGCGACAGCGCATCCCGATCCTGGATCTGCCGTTGCCGACGCCACCACCTGGGGGTGCGGAGTGGATCGAGGCATATCGTCACTGGCTGACGTAGGCGAGGACATGAGCGTGAACACCGGTGACAATGGTCCGTTGAGCGCGGTCGGGGACCATCGGATACGGCTGACCGAGCATGAATCTCAGCTCAACCTGCACACGGTGCTGCAGCTGTGTGCGGCGGGCAGCCTGCGGTGCAGCGACAAGACCCGGCGCCCCACCGCGGCGACCATCCGTGCCCTGGTCTCCCAGCTCGTGCACGGCGACTTTTACCTCCTCGACCCGATCGCGTCGTTCGCGTGGCCGCTGTTGATCCAGGCTGGTGGCCTCGCCACGCTCGACGGCGGGCGGCTCCAGCTGACGGCGAAGGGCCGTATCGCACTGCGCAAGCCACCGGCTGAGATCATCCGTCAGCTGTGGCAGCGCTGGCTGACTCACGCGTTGATCGATGAGTTCAGCCGGATCGAGGAGATCAAGGGCCAGCGCGCCCGCAATGTCCTCACCTCGGCCAAGACCCGCCGCCAGACGGTCGCCATCGCTCTGGCCAGCTGCCCTCCCAACGAGTGGATCAGCGTGGACAACCTGTTCACGGCCATGCGGCGGGGCAACATGAGCCCGACCGTCGCCCGCAGTGAGATGGCGCTGTGGAAGCTCTACCTCGTCGATGCCCACTACGGCAGCTTGGGCTACGACGGCTTCCATGCGTGGGAGATCCTCGAAGGCCGCTACACACTGGCGGTCCTGTTCGAATACGCCGGCACACTGGGACTGCTCGACCTCGACTACATCCACCCCACCGGCGCGCGAGAGGACTTCCAGAACAACTGGGGTGGTGACGACCTGGATGCGCTGAGCAGGTACGACGGCCTCCAGGCGATCCGGCTTACCGCGCTGGGTCGCTACGCGCTCGGCCTCACCGATACCTACCAGCCGCCCGTCGGCGATGAGGAAACCCAGGTACTGAAGGTCCTTCCCAACCTCGACGTCGTCGCCACCGGAATCCTCTCCCCAGGTGATCAGCTCCTGCTGTCCGCCTATGCCAAACAGACTGCGGACCGGGTGTGGACCATCTCCGCCGCGAGCCTGCTGGCTGCGATCAACACCGGACGCGACCCCAAGGACTTCGCCACCTTCCTGGCCCAGCGCAACGAGCACGAGCTACCCGGCTCGCTGAAGGCCCTCATCAACGATGTCACCCGTCGCGCTGCGCAGCTGACGGACCTCGGGCACGCTCGCGTGATCGAATGCGCCAACCCTGCACTGGCCGCGCTCATCGCCTACGACCGCGCACTTCGCGCCCTGTGCCATCCGATCGGCGACCGCCACCTCGCCGTCCCGCTCGACCAGGAACTGAAGTTCCGCACGGCGCTGCTGAAACTCGGCTATGCGCTGCCGGGGCAGCCCACGCTTTGAGTGAGTCGGTCAACGTCGTGATGCTGGTTTGCGGGGGTCGGGGAAGCCGAGGCTGGTGTAGCCCGGTGCGCGCTTGGCCAGGGACGAGGCCAGAACGCCAGTGTCGATGTCGTGATAGTCGTGTACCTCTGCGGTGGTCTTTCCCGGATGCGGGCGCAGGACTCGTCCCACGTACTGCACGAGACGTCCCTTGAAGGCGATCGGCGCCGCGAGGAATAGGGCATCCAGCGCCGGGCAGTCGAAACCCTCGCCGACGAACGGTCCTGTGGCCACGGCGAGCAGCGGTGACCCGTCTGTGGGTGGTTGCATGCGGGCCAGGGCGGTGCGCCGAACTTTGCCGCTCATGCCTCCGCGTAGTACGACCGGATCGAGCCCACGTTGCCGGAAGTCCTCGGCGAATCGCTCGACGTGTGCTGTCCACTGGGTGAGCACCAGGCAGTGCCTGCCACGTTCCAGTGCTGACGTCACGTCGGTGATCACCTGAGTGGTGCGGGCATCGTCCGCGACGAGGTCTCGGTAAATGGCGGCCATCCCACCCGGTACCGATGGATTGGCCTGGCCGGTGTAGCGGAATCCGGTTTCGTGCACGTGAAGCACGGGTGTTGGTCGTGGCGCCAGGCCTGGCTGTGTGAGTTCGAGCTGTGGTGACCGATCATCGGCCGCAGGAATGCCCGGTGGGGAGTATGTGATGGTGTGCCGGATCGGACCGAGCTGCAGCGCTATCAGGTCATCGAGTTTGTCGCGGCGGTAGGGCGTGGCGGTCAGCCCGAGCCACCGACGCGCCGGGATCTGCTTGACGGCATGCTCGAAGCCCGCTGCCGGGATGTGGTGGCATTCATCCGCGACCACCAGCCCATAGCCGCTGGTGAGTGACGCAATGTCGTCCTTGCGGGCCAGGCTTTGCAGCATCGCGACATCGACCACGCCGCGGGTTTTCCTGCGGCCGCCACCGAGTTGCCCAGCCTTGACCCCCAGCAACTCGCTGATTCGCGTCCGCCACTGGTCGGCGAGGGCCTTACGGTCGACGAGTACGAGCGTCGACGTCGCGTGATTGGCGATCAACGCGCACGCGATCATCGTTTTGCCTGCGCCGGGCGGAGCGACCAACACGCCCAAGTCGTGACTGCGCAAACCGTCCACAGCGTCGCGCTGTTGTCCGGTCAAGGTGGCCGTGAACGTGAACTTCTGGGGGTTGCCGAACGCCCGTTCGTCGGTCAGTTCAAGGCGACTGCCGGTTTGCTCGACCAGTGAGGCGACCGTGTCGGCCAGGCCGCGCGGCAGGACAAGACCGCCATCGACGGTTTCGTCGTAGCTGCGCAGAAAGCGCGGCGTGTCCCAGGTGGACATGCGCAGCCGCTGGCGCTCGTAAAAGGCCGGGTTCGTCATTGACGCCGCGTGTTTCAACGTTGCGTGCAAGGCCGGGGTCAGCTCACCCGACTCCACTCGGATCCCGGCCTTGAGACGGGCGTGCAGGATGGGTGGCGGCGTGGCGCGGATCCGGGTCGAGACTGGTGTGCTGAGTCGGTCCACACCGGCACCGACTATTACCTGTCCGGCCCGGCGTGCGATCCGGCTGACCTCGCCGGGACTCATCCGGCCCAGCGAGGACAAATACGCCCACTGGTCGTCGTACGGTTCCATCGTCGCCAAGTCGAGGAACACCGTCACCCCGTCCCGGCGGCCCTTGCCGTGCAGCGGCGCGGCGATCAGATTTCCCACCCCACCGGCCGGTAGCACATCTTGCGACGGAAACAGCCGGTCGTAGCTGGCCAAGTCCATGTGCCCGCGCACCGCCATCGCCTCCCGCAGCAAAGCGGTGCCGAG
>JBGSWT010000299.1:0-1836 GCA_041751815.1 Pseudonocardiaceae bacterium | reverse complement strand
CGGCCACGCGATATCGCTGGACGCCTTTCGGTTGCCTCCTGACCAAGTGGCCGAGATGTTGAGCCACGCCGGGCTCGTCGTGTGCGCCCGGCTGGTCCGGGAGCCGGGCGAGTCCGAGAAAGACCAGCAAGCCTTTCTCCTAGCGCGCAAGGCGTAGCTGCACCTGTCGAAGGGTCGGCAAACGAGCCACGCATACGGACACGGTCAGTCAGGCCCGCGCCGACGTGCCCGGAAACGACCGAATCCGAGATACGCCCCGGTGGATCCGGCTCGATCGAGCGGAGCCAAGAAGTGGGGGCCTCGCGGCGTCGCGGACAATGTGCGCCGTGCAGTGGCGGCAGATAGTGATAGTGATAGTGATAGTGATCGCGATCGCTGGTGGGCTGCTGCTGATCTGGTTGGCGCTGCTGGCCACCTTGTGGATCACCCAACGCAACAGCCCGGACCGCACCAACCTGCGCGAGGTGCTGCGACTGCTGCCCGATGTGGTCCGGTTGCTGCGCCGGCTTGCCGCCGACCCTGAGCTGCCGCGCGGGGTCCGGGTCCGGCTCGTCCTGCTGCTGGGCTACCTGCTGCTGCCGATCGACCTGGTCCCCGACTTCATCCCCGTCCTGGGCTACGCCGATGACGCCATCGTCGTCGTGCTCGCCCTGCGTTCGGTCGTGCGCCGCGCCGGCCCGGATGCCCTTGCCCGGCACTGGCCCGGCACCCCGGAGGGCTTGAACACCGTCAACCGCCTCGCTGGTCTGCCCACCTGAGCTGGTGGCGGGAACCAGAGTTCCGATGTTGACGCCATGGCGGTTCGTGCTGGTTCGGCAGGGTGAGCCTGCTCGCCGATTTCGTCTACGAGGGCGCCCGCTCGATCACCGGCCCGCTGTTGGCCTCGCTCGGCGCCTCCGCCGTGATCGTGGGCGTGGTTACCAGGTCGGGCTGGCTATGGTGGGCGCATGACTGCTGCCACCACCTCCGGGCCAGAGCCCGCAGCTGCGGGCCGCACTGATCCCGGAGGACGTCGCGGAGTTCGACCGCGAGTGGCGAGCGGTGATGGCCGCCGCGATCGACGGTGGGCTGCTGCTGTGCGGCCATGACGTGCGTGCGCGCCTCGCTCCGGTGGGCCTCGGTGTCGCGGCGGTGCTGCTCGGCTCAGACAGCGCAGTTGTAGACCAGCGGTAGCGAGCCGTCGCGCTGGCGAAGCCGCAGGAACAGCTCCACCGCTCGTCGTTTGGCATCGGCCATGCTGACGTCAGGTCCCGCGAGCAGCATGTCCGGCGAGGTGTCGAGGTCAGCGCCAGCCGGGTGCCAGTGCCAACCGTCGGCGGTGACGGTCAGCTCGGGCACGGTGTTGTCTTCGCTGATGGCGACGCCCTCCTCGGAGTATCCCCGCTTGACCAGCGGCCGCACCGCGAAGTCCCGGCCTTGTATCCCCTTGGTGGCCAGCAGCGCTCGCAGCGGCTCGACCTGGGCGGAGTTCTGCGGCGTCTCGGTCATGCCGACCCGTACCGGCAGGCCCAAGGTCAGCGCCAGGTCCAGGCCGGCCATCGCCTTGGCCCAGGACCCCCGTCCCCGGTGCGCGTCGTGGAACTGGGCCTGGGCTCCATCCAGCGAGGTCTGCAGGATCAGCCGCTGGCGACCGGCCAATCGCTCCAGCTGGGTGCGTCGCCAGCCCTGATAGAGCATGGCGTTGGTCAGGCACACCACGTCGAGCTGCTCGGTGGCATAGAGCAGCATCTCGACGAGGTCGCGTTCGAGAAACGGCTCGCCACCGGTGACGTACAGCTCAGTGAAGCCCTCCGCAACCGCCTCATCGACCAGCTCGCGAAACCGCGGCAGGCCGAG
>JBGSWT010000298.1:0-1961 GCA_041751815.1 Pseudonocardiaceae bacterium | reverse complement strand
GGCCCCACCGCCCAGCTGTGGCCGCACCGGCACGGAACCGACGCGATGTTCCTCGCGCTGCTGCGCCGGGCGGACTCTTAACCAGCGGTTTGGGGGCTCGGTCCCTCGGTAACCGGCCTGACCAGATGCTACGCACGCTTGCATGATCCATTTCGGCTCGTAGGCCCGGCCGAGCTGCCGCGGCACTGTATGTTCGCTGTCGGCGGAGCGGCTCAGCCCGAAACTCCTGCGCGAAACGCTCTCCTCCGCGTTCATCGACCGAGTATCCTGTTACTCAGCGTCGACTCATGTGAGGCCTACTACGGTGGTGCGGTCAAGCTGTCCAGACTTGACAGGCGAGTTGCAGACATCAGGAGGTGATCTTGTGAGTGCGGGTAGCGACGAAACTCTGTCGTCACACGCTGCTGCTCGTATTCGAAATAAGTTAATTCGTTGGACTATTTTCAGTGTTCTGCTCGGAGTATTTCCCATCGGGGCGGCCCTTTTGAGTGCGCTCACTCGTCAACAAAGTCTTCTAATGGCTGACCTAATAGGCAAAGGAGAACTCCTGCTTGTAACAGTTGTAATTACCGCAGCTGCTGCAGGTGAAGGAATTGGAGCGGAAACTAGGCGTTTTAGATCGACCCGGATTCTCTGTGTTAGTCTGAGTATCCTTATAGTGCTAGTGGCTACGTACTGGTTTGCAGACATTGCGAGTGCAGTCGCGGCGGGGGTGGTTATCAACGTCATCGCGGTTACGAATGGATCCATCGTGGTTTTCCTGTCGGGTGCGGTTACTGCGGCTGCGTGCATTGTGTTATCCGAGGTCCAATAATGGATCTTTCTACAATAGTTCCTGGAATAGCATTGATGGCAGGGATAGTGTCTGCAACGGCGGTGGGATCGAGATTACTCCGCTTTCCGCACTTTAGGAAGCTTTTTAGGCGCGGTCCGAGCCGAGTGGCCGTTTTAGGTCATCGACTTAATGTTGAGGCATCGAAGGGTGATGAGAAGTCGCAGACTCCGGCGAGTGTTCTCGATGCTCCTAGCGTCCTAGGTGCGCTGCGGGTGAACGGCCAGGTCTCGTCGGACCTTCCGTCGGAAAGCTGTAGTGACTCAGCTCGCAATGAGGAGCTCGTTCAGGTGAAACACCGTGTATGGGACCCGCCTGGTTATGACAGTGTTGATCCACTCCGTCCCATTGACGGAGATATGGGTGAGCTGCGCGACGCATTCGGTGCTGAGTTCGCCAAAGAGCCGATGCGAGAAGCATGACGGATGCCCGATGTCAACCCGCAAAGTCTCTCATAGGTCGACGTTTACTAGTAGCCAGGATTTGCCCCAAATTAGATTAGCCATGTCGTGATCGATCTTTAGTTCCAGGTCGGGTTCGGCGGGGGCTAGACGTGCTGTCGCCGCGACAAGTGCATTACGTATCCATGCCACATCGATAGAATCACGTGCTAGAGTCAGACTCTGGTTTTATGTCGACGTGATAAGCGCCTACTTCGTGCCAACCCACCCTCAGCCTGGCGGCGATGGAGGTCGTTGCTTCAGGTCGCCGCGTGCCGCTGGATTGTTGCCTAACGATCATGGTTGAGAATTCCGAGCGCTGGCCCTCGGATGCGCCAAGTTCCGGAGCGGACGGACAACATATAGGGTGTGCAACATGTTGGGTCCGTTTGTGGGCGGCGTGCTGCCCGGGAAGTTCACCTGGTCCTGGTGTCGCCGAGCTGTTCACAGGTGGTGATCGCCTGGGATCTGTGCCGGGGCCCGCCGTACACCTGATCATTTGGGGCTCATTTGGGGTGACGTGCTCCCCTCGGGTTGTTACCGTGACTGGCACGGCGACGTGGGCGGGGCTTAAGGTGCGGATGGCGGCGGTGCTGGCGGCAGTGCTGGCCATCGTGGTGGTGGCGTTCGCGCCGGCGGCGGCCGAGACGGCGCCGGGGGCGAGCGTCGGGGAGGCGTCGGGCCAGTAC
>JBGSWT010000297.1:0-3983 GCA_041751815.1 Pseudonocardiaceae bacterium | reverse complement strand
ACAAGGCTGGCATGGCTAACCGGGGTACCTTCTTGGTCGACATCGACGGTGTGATCCGCTTCGCCGAGCTCAACCAGCCCGGCGAGGCCCGGGACCAGACCGTCTGGAAACAGGCCCTGACCGCACTGCCAGCGTGAACACCGCGCCCCTCGGGTGGTCACGGGGGGTGTTGTAAGGGCGCATAGCTCAGCGGGAGAGCACTCGCCTTACAAGCGAGGGGTCGCAGGTTCGAACCCTGCTGCGCCCACCAGCACTGCCTGACTTGCAAGGGTTCGGCAGCGCTGGCGGGTGGCCGCTGCCGACGTGCGCAAGGCTGGTTGAGGACCCCGGCGCGGCGTGCCTGGCCGTTCAGCGCAGCGTGCGACCCTTACGGCGGCCGGTCACCTCCCCACGGGTGACGCACGCGCCCGACCACAGCCGTCCCCCTGATACTGACCGGGGGCCGTTGCCGTGCACCAGGCCTCCTAAAAGCTCATCGCCGTGCGGCCTACTCGCCGTCGGTGACCCGCTCCGGTGGCGTGGCCCACCGCTGTGCGGTGGTGCGCGGTATGCCGGTTGCCTGTTCGATCTGGCGCCAGCTCAGGCCCTGGTCGACGAGGGCGGCGAGGACGGCGCCACCGTGCTGGCTGTTGCGCTCGCGCCGGTCCATGGCTTCTTTGGCGGCGGCGATGAGGTCGGTGCGCTGGTCACCGGTGCGCCGGTCACCGAGGAGTGCGTCGAGTGCCTCGTCAACTGTCACCGCCCCGGCCTTTCTTGCCCTGGGTGTCCCATTCGTGGGACACTTTTGGAACAGGTCCCACCCTAACCGTTTTAGCGGGGACTGTCGCTGGCATGCGCCGCAGATTGAGACGAGGGCAACCCGTGGACTCTAACCGCCGCAACATCCATGCCACGTGCACCCAGCACGGCGGCCCGGTCGGGTTCACCAACCTGGTTGTCACCAAGCGGCGGGACGGGGACGTTGAGCTGGACCCCCATGTCGCGGGCTGCTGTCTGGTAAGGCTGGATGAGGCGGGCGCCCGTGTCTTGTCCGAGGCGCTCGTCGAGTGGCTCGGCTAGCGGCGAGCCGGCGGGCGTGTCATCTGCGGAAGGGGGACCGAGTCGGTGCAGCGCTACGAGGATTCAGACCGGACATATCACGGGTTTAAAGGGGCACGGAAGGCCGGTGGCGCGGACGACGAGCTGGAGTGGGCGCCACGTCGTCCTCCGCGGCGCCGGAGAACCAGATCAAGGAGATCAGCAAGCACTCGGGAAGATCGAGAAGTCGAACGCTCGCTACCGCGCACGGTCGAGTCTCGGGAGACCAATGAGTCGACGGCTACGGCTGAACATCCGGTGTGGCGCCGACAGTAAGCCGCTGACTGCTGGGTGATATTGCGGGAACTCGTATAATACCTATGTAGGATTAGGGCATGCGAAAGACGCATGCCCTAATCCAGGTGGCGATGGCCCTCCTGGACGAGCCCACTAGCCGACACTGGGGTTACGAGCTGTCCAGGAAGGCCGGGGTCCGGTCCGGCGTGATGTACCCACTGTTGACGCGGCTGCTCGACGAGGGCTGGCTCACCGACGGCTGGGAAGACCCGAACACCATCCGTGAGAAGCGCCCGCCCCGCCGGTACTACGAGCTGACCGATAAGGGTCGACTGGCGCTCGGCGCGCTCCTCCAGGAGGCTCGCAGCGACGCGCGGTTCACCAGCCTGGTCTGGCGGTTCGCGTGATGGCCGAGCTGCTGGACATGGTCGCGTCCTGGCCCAGCCTGCTGCTGGTGCTCTTCGTGTTCGGGTTCGCTCCAGGATTTTGTCTGCGCCTCATCGTCCTGGCCTATCCGCGCGACGACCCACGCCGGGCCGAACTGATCGCGGAGCTGTACGCCGTACCCCGTATCCAGCGACCGCTTTGGGTCGCGGAGCAGCTAGAGGTCGCACTGTTCGAGGGCCTTGCACGCCGCGTGTCGGCGGTCCTCCGTCGGCTCAGCAGTCGGGGTCGAACAGGAAGGCAGACGGTCGGAAGGAACTTGGAGTCCCTTCTGACGACGATGGTGCCATTGCTCGGCGTGATGTCACCCTTCGCGATGCTGTACGCATTCAGCGTCGGTCTTGAGACGGCGGGGTTGGCGTTCGCGCTGGTCAGTGGAGTCAGTTGTCTTGCGTTCTGTCTTGTGTATTTCGTGCCGTCGATACGGAGAAGGTTCCCGCGTGGGTGCAGGCCATCTGGTACGGCGGGCTCATCCTGGGGTCGACGCCGGCTCTGATCGGGCTGCTGTGGCACACCCGCAGTGGTTGTGCTGCAGCGGGCCACGCTGCTGACGCTGGCCGGGATCGGCGCCAGCTACGGCTTGGCGTTCCTGATCCACGCCCGGCCCGTCACGATCAAGCCGCCACAGCGACACCGCCACCCGGTCCGCCGAGACTCTGCGTGAGGGACTCGGCCGTCGAATCTGCACGAGAGGTCATCGTCAACATCGGCGTGATCTACGCCGACATCGACCGCAGCGACGACTGGCACGCCACCGCGGCAGAGTTGCTCAGCACAGCACCGGCCACTCCGCGTGCCTCTCTGGTTTGTCACCGAGGTTTGCTACCTGCTACAAGTCCGACTCGGTTCCGTGGCTGAGGGCGATTTCCTGGTGGCGTTGGGTCGCCAGGAGTTCGACCTTATCCCCTTGACGACCGGAGCGACCGGAGACTACGCGCGAGCCGCCGAGCTGGTTCGCAAGTACTCGGACCTCTCTGGGTGCGGTCGATGCGTCCGTCATCGCCGTGGCTGAGCGCTTGGGCGACCGCGACATCGCCACGACCGACCGTCGACATTTCTACGCGGTCCGAGAGGCGCGGGGCTTCACCCTGTACCCCGCCTCGATTATGACTTTGACTGTAGGAGTCACTCGCACTTTGGCGCAGCGACCGCCCCCGTTAGCCTCGAGATTATGAGCGTCGCTGCCCGGTTGCTGTTCACGTTCGACAACTCCTATGTGCGTGAGCTGGGGGGCCTGTACGAGCTGTGGCAAGCGGCACCGGTGCCTGCACCTCGGCTGTTGGCGCTCAATGAGGAGCTGGCCACCGAGCTGGGTGTCGATGCCGATGCGCTGAGAGCGCCTGACGGTGTCGCTGTCCTGGTAGGCAACGCCACGCCAGACGGAGCGTCGCCGGTAGCGCAGGCCTACGCCGGCCATCAGTTCGGTGGGTTCGTGCCCAGCCTCGGCGATGGCCGAGCGCTCCTGCTCGGCGAGGTACTCGACGTTCACGGGCGCCGTCGTGACCTGCACCTGAAGGGCTCGGGACGCACGCCGTTCGCCCGGGGTGGTGATGGGAAGGCACCCGTCGGCCCGATGCTGCGCGAGTATGCGATCGGCGAGGCGATGCACGCGCTCGGCATCCCCACTACCCGGGCGCTGGCTGTGGTGGCGACCGGCGATCACGTCGCGCGGGACACGGTGCTGCCCGGCGCGGTGCTCACCCGTGTCGCGGCGAGCCATGTCCGCGTTGGCACGTTCCAGTACGCAGCAACACACGATGGGCCGACGCTTGTGCGGCGCCTCGCTGATTACTCAATCGCGCGTCACCACCCCACTGCGGTGGACGCGGAGAACTCGTATCTCGCGTTTTTCGAGAGCGTCGTCGACGCCCAGGCATCGCTGGTCGCTCGCTGGATGCTGGTCGGGTTCATTCACGGCGTCATGAACACCGATAACATGACGATCTCCGGCGAGACCATCGACTACGGTCCGTGCGCGTTCATGGATGCCTTCGACCCCGCCACCGTGTTCAGTTCGATCGATCACGGCGGCCGTTACGCATACGGCAACCAGCCGCGCATCGCGCAGTGGAACCTGACGCGGATGGCCGAGACATTGCTGCCCCTGTTCCACGTCGAGACGGATACGGCACTTGCGGCGGCCACCGACGTGCTGCAGTCGTTCCCCGACCGTTACGACAAGTACTGGCGCCAAGGAATGCACGCCAAGTTGGGGGTGGCGGATG
>JBGSWT010000296.1:0-2279 GCA_041751815.1 Pseudonocardiaceae bacterium | reverse complement strand
CTGGTGGCCGGGCTGGAGCCGGACCGCCGGGACGCCTTCGTGCTCACCCAGATGTTAGGTCTCGGCTACGCGGCCGCGGCCCAGGTGTGCGACTGCCCCATCGGCACCATCCGGTCCCGGGTTGCCCGGGCTCGGGAAGACCTGGTCCGGGCGATGAACGCTCCCGGGCAGTCCGGCCGCAGCGCCACCGGCCGCTAAAAGCTCAGCAGCGCCACCGGTCGCTGAGTCTCAATGTCGCTGAACCTCAATGGCGCTCCTCGAGGCCGACCGCCTCGCGCAGACGCGCCGCGGCGTCCCGGAGATCTGGATCGTGACGCGCTCCTGAACCCAGCAGTTCGACCAGCGCCTCGGCGATGACGTTGAGCTTCTCCTGCGAGGCCTCTTCCGTGCGGCGACCGGCGTTCTCGAGCAGTACCACCAGCAGCAGCGTGAGGACGCTCGCGACAGTATGAATGGCGGTCTGCCATTCCTTGAGGTCCGGCCACAGTGGCAAGCTGACCAGCCAGACTGCGACGATGCCGGTACACACAAAGAAGAACGGCGCCTGGCTGACCCGACGGTGAGTCGCCTGGACGAATCGATCAAACATCGAACGGCGATCTCCCCGCACGCGGGTATCTGCGGCTTCGGTACGTTCCACAACCAGAAGCCTAGCCACGAGCCGGGAACCTAAAGGATTCACTGTGCGACCATTGTGACGTGGACTGTGCAGAGTGTCGTGAGGCCATCTCGGCTGAGCTGGACGGCGAGGGGAGCGCGGCGGAACGGGGCGTAATCGCCGCCCACCTGGCGACTTGTGTGCCATGTCGATGGTTCGGTGACGAGGCGGCGCACGTCACCACGCTGGCTCGAACCGCCATTGTGGCCGAGCAGCCCGACGTCACCTCAAAGCTGTTGTTCAGCCTTAGCGGGCTGGACACGGTCCTGCAGGCGCTTACCGAGCTCGATCGTGACTCGACCACCTGCGCCGCCGCGATGATGGCCCTTGAGGGCGCCGACATGGCCAGCGCCACGCGGGCGGCACTCGACTGTGCCGACATCGCCGCGGCTGCGCAACGGGTGTTGTCCCGCCCCACCGCCACCGATGCTGGTGTCGTCAGGGCCGTCCTGGAGGCCGTGGCCACCGCCGCCGATCGCTGCGCGGCGGAGTGTGGCCAGCACGCCAGTCACCACGGTCACTGCCGAGTGCACTCCGAAAGTGCCTACCGCACTGCCAAGATCTGTCGATCGGAACTCCAGAACATCGCTGGCTGACTGTGCAGTCGATACGTCTGGCCGAACGGCATCACCGGGATAGCCGGCGGCCGCAACGTGGTCGACACCCTGGGAACCGGCTACCGGCTGGACCCGACCACTAGGACGGGGCGGCAGGCTTAAGGAGAGCACCCGTGGGGCTGCGCGCGGCCGGACCAGGTAGTACCGCCAGCTGGACGGGTACCGCGGGGGTTGCGACGGCTGCAATGGCAGCCTCCATGCTGGCGCTGTACGCGGTCAGCGCGCTGGGCCCGGCCCTGGCCCAGGAGATGCAGCTGACCCGCTCGGCGGTGGGCGCGCTGGTGACGGCAACGTTCTCGGTGGCCTGCGTGGCCTCCCTGGTGGCTGGGCAGGTCGTGGATGTCAGCGGCCCCCAGCGTGGCCTGCTGTGGTTGGCGGCGCTGGTGCTGACCGGGTTGGTCGCCGCTGCGGTGGCCCCGGGTTATGGCACCCTGCTGGTGGCACTAGCCGTCACCGGCCTGGCCCAGGCACTGGCGAATCCAGTGACGAACCTGCTAGTCGCCACCCGAGTACCCGGCCCGAAGCGGGCGCTGGCAATCGGCGTCAAGCAGTCCGGGGTACAACTGGCCGCCTTCACTGCCGGGTTGGCGTTGCCGCCACTGGCCGCTGTTGCAGGGTGGCGAATGGGAATGGCAGCGGCGGCGGTACTGCCCGCGATCCTGCTGATCATGGTGTGGTGGGCGGTGCCGCCCGACGCCCCGCGACAGATCACGGGACCGTTCTGGCGGTGGCAGTGGCCGTCACCATGGATTGCCGGGCTGATGAGTTTCTCCCTGCTGCTAGGCACCGGGTTGGCCGTGGTCAACACCTACCTGCCGCTGTACGCCAGCCAGGAGCTGGGGTTGCGCAGTGCAGCCGCCGGGTCGGTACTCGCCTCGTTCGGTGTCGCCGGTCTGGTCGCGAGGGTGGCCTGGACGCGGGTGGCCGACCGCCTTGCTGAGGTGACGGCGGCGCTGCTCTGGCTGTCGCTGGCTGCCGCGGGGTGCACCTTGTTGCTGCCGTTG
>JBGSWT010000295.1:0-3087 GCA_041751815.1 Pseudonocardiaceae bacterium | reverse complement strand
CAGAGGTGGACCGGTGCCGTCGGCGCCGGACATCTCGGCGTACAGGGCCACCGCGGTCAGACCGTCGGCCTCCAGGGCGTCAACCTTCAACATCAGGTCGTTGTCGGCGTTGCCGGCACCCTCCTTGGTGACGATGGCGGCGTCGAAGCCGGCGTTGCGGCACAGCCAGGCGGCATGCGCCGAGACCAGTTCCTTGTCACCTTGCTCGACCGGCTCCGGGCACAGCACCACTCCGGCGAAGTGCAGGTCGTGCCCGTTGCGGTTCCGCAACTCGGCGATCACCGGGTGGTTCTGGTGCAGGTAGGTCGGGTTGCGCAGCGCCGGGTGCCCGTACTGGCCGCTGACCACGGCCCCGTCCTCGATCTCTGCGGGGTCGAACAAGGTCGGCAGGCTGCCCGCCATGCTGCGCCCGTAGACGAAGACGTCCTTGAACGCTCCCTGGGTCTGCAGGTTGGTGATCACCCCCACGCGGGGCAAGCCACCGGTGGGCGTGCCGGCCTGGTGCGGTGGCGCTAACTCTTCAATCGCGTCGGGCTCGGCGTCGAGGGCGGCGTCGGCGAGATGCACCGCTAGCCGTAGTAACCCGCGGCGAAGGGCGACCTCAGCCTCCTGCCAGGAGGCATCGTCAGCGCGGTCGAACTCGATGACGACGTTGTTCGTCCGGCCGAACGGGGACAGCTCGGCGGCCGGTCCGGACATGTCGATCAGGCCCTCCTGATTGCGTGGCAGGAATCCGGCGGCAAGCACCGCAGCTCCGCGCAGCACGTGCGTGTCGCCGCCACGCTTGCGGTTGACCGGTGCCATCCAGCCGGGAAAAGTCCCTCCGCCCGGTGCCTTCGTGCGGGGCTCTACCACGTCCAGTGGCGCGATGATCCGCGTCGGTTGCCCTGGTATCGCGCTATGCACGCGCACCGACGCCAGTGCCGGATCGGCGAACAGCGCCTCGGCCTGGTCCCGACCGACCACGAGCCGGTGCTGCTCATATCGGGTAGCGGTGCCGATCTCGACGGAGCGGACCTCGTGCACGAGGCGACGCAGTGCCGGCACGACGGTCTCCTTCGATGGCTGCGGTTCACATCATAACAACGGACTCAGAGATCTTTGAAGAAGCCAGACCACATCAACCGCGACTGCCTAACGCGGTCAAAGCAGCGTCACGACGCACAGTCTGGCTGCCTGATCGGCGCTCGACTGGCCACCGGCAACGCCAAGGATTTTCCGATGCAAGCCGTCCATGATCATCGTCTGGGAAGAAGTAACCGTGTTCGGCGCGGCTGATTCTTCCCAGACGGCGATCATGGTGGGGAACGGCGTGCGCGGCACCGGGCGGCGTGCGGCTCGAGCGGCTGGTGAGCTGCTTGCAGTCAGCGGCATCAGCGACGCTGTCGATGCGTTGATCGTCATGGTGGCGCTTCCGTCTGAATCTTTGTTGCTTACCCCGTCCAGAAGCCTGGAACGTGGAGTGGCTCCCCGGAGACACCAGCTCGCCTGAGCAGGAGACTTGTCGTTATGAGCATCCTGGTTCAGACCCCCACCGCCCGATGATGGCCGCCCACTACGAGTTGCGCGCTCACCGTGCGCTGGAGTCACCGGTGCTGCTGCTGGCCACCGACAGCTGGCTCGATGCTGGATTCGGCGCACAAGGCGCCATTGCTCAGCTTCTCGAGACGATTCCGACCGACGTGCTGGCCACCTTCACCGCGGACGAGTTCATCGATTTCCGGGCTCGTCGTCCCTCCGCGCGCATCTCCGACGGTGTCCTCGTCGGCGTGAACTGGCCCGAGATCCAGTTGCGGGCGGGCCAGGACGGTGCAGGTAACAGCGTCATGGTCTTGGTGGGCCCCGAGCCGGACATGGCGTGGCATGCTTTCGTACGGGCTGTCGTGGGTCTGGCCAAGGAGCTGGGAGTGCGGCTCGTGGTGAGTCTCGGGGCCTATGCCGCTGCGGTGCCACACACGCGCCCGGTCGGTCTGATGGCGATCGCCACCATGGCCGAGGTGGCGGCGCATGTGGGTGTGGTGCCTGGCACCGTCGAGGTGCCGGCTGGGATCCAGACCGCGCTGCAGGAAGGCTTCGCCGCTGCGGACATCCCCGCCATCGGGATCTGGGCGCGGGTACCCCACTACTTGGCGGCATTGCCCTACCCGGCGGCCAGCGCCGTACTCGTCGAGGCGCTGGCCACCGTGGCCGGGCTGAAGCTCGACGCCGGGGACTTGCATGCCGCGGCTGCCAGCGTGCTGACCCAGATCGACGAAGTCCTTGCCACGAGCGAGGAGCACCGCGCGCTGGTGCGCGGTCTCGAGTCGGTGTTCGACGGCGAAGTGGCCCCACCGCCTGACTTTTCGGACTTGCCGTCAGGTGACGAGCTTGCCGCTGAGCTTGAGCGCTTCCTCCGCGATCAGGAGGGGTAGGCCGTGGCGCGCGCGTGTCTGCTGCGCTTATCACACCGGCGACGGGCGTAAGCCAGCCGGTCAGCGGGTATCACGCAGCGGAGAAACAAATGAGGGAAGGGACGACATGGCCGATGTGATCGACGAGGTGCGCGCCACGGTCCAGCCCGAGGCGCGGGCTTACCAGCAGGGTGAGGACCGCCCATTGGGCGGTTATGTCCTGGTGATGGCGGTGTTCGCCGCACTGGTGGCAGGGGCCGCCGGACTGGCCGGGGCAACCGGTCGAAAGGTACCCAAGCTGGGCCCGTTCGATCTGCTGCTGATGTCGTTGGGAACACACAAGCTGTCCCGGACCATCAGCAAGGACGCTGTTACCAGCCCGCTGCGGGCGCCGTTCACCCGCTACCAGGACACCGGCGGTCCCGGCGAGGTGATGGAGGAGGTGCGCCGCACCGGCCAGATCAGACACGCTATCGGTGAGCTGATCACCTGCCCGCTGTGCCTGGACATGTGGATCGCCACCGGTTTCGCGCTCGGCATGGTCTTCGCCCCACGATTCACCCGGCTTGTCGCGTTCACCTTCGCTGCGCTGACCGGCGCCGACTTCCTGCAGTTGGGCTACGCCGCGGCGCAGCAGGCGCAGGAATGAGCACTGGGACGAGTGAACGCCGCGGTCCGTCCGGACCGCCTGCCGCGG
>JBGSWT010000294.1:0-2925 GCA_041751815.1 Pseudonocardiaceae bacterium | reverse complement strand
GCGGAGATCCTTGTGAACCCCTTGGCCGACCGGGTGCCCATAGTGAGGTATGGGTATCGGACACCAACTGGCAGGTATGGCAACGAGTCTGATGCGTACAGCGACGCGTACCGGGTTGCGCTACGCATTCCACGTGGCCAGGCGGTAGTGACTCCGGCGATGCGCGGTGGGCTATGGCATCACCGGGACTTCCGCCGGCTGTGGATCGGCGACACCGTGAGCCAATTCGGGACCTCAGTCAGCCGACTTGCACTGCCGCTGTTGGCCCTGCTGGTGCTGCACACATCGACGTTCGAGGTCGGGCTGCTGACAGCCTTCGAAACTCTGGCCTTTCTGCTGATCGGGCTGCCGGCTGGGGCGTGGGTGGACCGCATGCAGCGTCGGCGGGTCCTGGTGGTCAGCGACGTGGTACGTGGCGTCGCGATCGGCTCGCTACCGGTGGCTTACGCCTTCGGTGTGCTCAGCATCGGCCAGCTCTTTGTCGTTGCCTTCGTCACGGGTGTCAGTACCGTATTTTTCGACGTCGGCTATCAGTCCTACCTGCCTGAGCTGATCGGTCGAGACGATCTCATTGAAGGCAACGCCAAGCTGCAGGTCAGCCAGTCGGTAGCCATGGTGGCCGGGCACTCGGTCGGCGGCGGATTGGTGCAGGCGTTGACGGCGCCTTACGCCCTGGTCACCGACGCGCTGAGCTTCTTGTGGTCGGCGGTCTGCTCGGTGCCGCAGTCGCAGCACGGGTCGCCCGCAAGATCGGGCAGGGACCGGCCATCTGCTGGTCTGCCACTGTGGCCGTGCTGGCTGGGCTCGCAGCGCCGTTCGTGCATCGGGATTGGACTTTTGTCCTGCTCCTCGGTGGCTTGTTCGTGTTCGGCGCTGCAGCGGTGATCTACAACATCACCCAGGTCAGTTTCCGACAGCGACTGTGCCCGCCGGCGTTGATCGGGCGGATGAACGCCACGATCCGGTTTATCGTGTTCGGCGCGATGCCGCTGGGCGGCCTAGTGGGCGGCGCGCTCGGGTCGGGTATCGGCGTGCGCCCGGCGCTGCTCGCCACCGCACTTGCCGAGCTACTGGCCTTGGTGCCAGCGTTCGCGTCCCCCCTGCCACGCATGCGGGAGTTACCCACCGGCCCATAGCTCCAGGGTGGGCAGGCGACTGCAAGGTTATCCCGGCGGGCGAGCCTGCAGCAGGCAGGTGAGTCGGGCCGTGCAGATGGGGCGATCTTCCTCATCGCTGATCCGGATTTCGAAGGTCGCTACCGTGCGGCCGCGATGCAGGGGCGTGCACACGCCGGTGACCTGCCCCTTGGTTGCTGCCCGGTGGTGCGAGCAGGACAGCTCCAGGCCCAGCGGGACCTTGTCCGGCCGGCTCCACAGCCAGCCCGCCATCGAACCGAGGGTCTCGGCCAGCACCGCGCTCGCCCCACCGTGCAACAGCCCGAAGGACTGACGATTGTGCGCCACCGGCATGGTTCCCACCATCCGCTCCGGGGCCCATTCTGTGATCTTGATACCCATCCGCTCGATGAGCTGCTCGTCGGCCCAGCGGGCCATCAGCTCGGTGGTGGCCGGATCGGCCCCGAATGGGTCTCCGGACGTGGTCACGCAGAACCTCCCTGACGGACAGCTGCCCGGTTCACTGTAAGCAGCATGGAGCAACGACAAGCATCCATGTCGCGAAGTGCAGCGGATTCTGACAGCGACAAGCATCCATGTCGCTGATGGCGCCTACGGATGTCCTGGATGTCGGGGGTCCGGCCTAGACTCGCGGGCCGTGACGGTTTCCCCACTGCGGCTGCTCCTGCTCGATGGTCACTCCCTGGCCTACCGGGCGTTCTACGCACTGCCCACAGAGAACTTCCGCACCACGACCGGGCAGACCACCAACGCGGTGTACGGCTTCACCTCGATGCTGATCAACCTGCTCCGCGACGAGCAGCCCAGCCACGTCGGCGCGGCCTTCGACATCTCTCGCAAGACCTTTCGCGCGGAGACTTACGCGCCGTACAAGACCAACCGCGCCACCACGCCCGATGAGTTCCGCGGCCAGGTCGCGCTGATCCAGGAGGTGCTCGGCACCCTCGGGATCCCCGTACTGACCAAGGAGAACTACGAGGCCGACGATGTGATCGCGACCCTGGTCACCCGAGCCGAGCCGGACGGTTACCAGGTGCTGGTCTGCACTGGGGATCGGGACGCCTTTCAGCTGGTCAGCGACCAGGTGACGGTGCTTTATCCGCGTAAAGGTGTTTCGGAGCTGACCCGGTTCACCCCCGAGGAGGTCGTGCAGCGCTACGGCTTGACCCCGCAGCAGTACCCGGACTACGCGGCGTTGCGCGGTGACCCCTCGGACAACCTGCCGGGTATCCCGGGGGTGGGGGACAAGACCGCAGCGAAGTGGGTGCGGGAGTTCGGCTCGCTGGGTGCGCTGGTCGATCGGGTGGATGAGGTCAAGGGCAAGGCCGGCGACGCGCTGCGGGAGAACCTGGCCTCGGTGCTGCTCAACCGCCAGCTCACCGAGCTGGTCCGCAATGTTGATCTACCCGAGCAGCCCGCGGACCTGGCGATGAAACCGTGGGACCGCGACGCGGTGCACCGGCTGTTCGACGAACTGGAGTTCCGGGTGCTGCGGGACCGGCTTTTCGCCACCCTCAGCACACCCGAACCCGAAGCCGAGGAGGGCTTCGAGGTGCGTGGTGGGGTGATCGAACCGGGTGAGGTGGCTGCCTGGTTGGACGCGCACGCCAGGGACGGGCGTCGGGTCGGGCTCGCCTTCCGCGGCAGCTGGATGCGCGGCGCCGGGGACCTGGAAAGTCTCGCCCTGGCCGCCCCCGACGGCGAGGGCGGTTACCTGGATCCCCGGGAGCTGACCCCCGACGACGAGCGGGCGCTGGCGCAATGGCTGGCCGACCCGGCCGTGCCCAAG
>JBGSWT010000293.1:0-1941 GCA_041751815.1 Pseudonocardiaceae bacterium | reverse complement strand
GCGGCGCCGGAACCGGGCTCTCCGGCGGCGCGCTACCGGTGGCCGACGGCGTGGTGATCAGCCTGGCCCGACTCAAGCGGGTGCTGGAGGTGGACCCGGCCAACCGCCGCGCCGTCGTCGAGCCGGGCGTCACGAACCTGGAGATCACCAGCGCCGCCGCACCCTACGGGCTCTACTACGCCCCCGACCCGTCCAGCCAACAGGTCTGCACCATCGGCGGCAACATCGCGGAGAACTCCGGCGGCGCGCACAGTACCCGACATTGTGGACCTTGGCGACCATCTCCGCGCGCAGCGTCTCCGGCGAAAAGGTGGTGGTATCGGTGTCCATCGCTTCCCTTCTTTTCAACGATCATTTGAGTGGCCAGCCGTAGCCAGAAGTCGACGACGCGGCAGATTCTCCGGCGGATGAGAGCAAACCGCTTGCGGCGCAACGGTTCCAGTCATGGATCAGTCTTCGCAAGGGATATAGACTTGGGCACGGCTCATGATGTCGCTAGCGCGATGTCGGAGTGCGTCGGCGAGGTGGAGGTTGTCGCCTCGGGTGGTGCTGTGCAGAAGCTCGGTGATGACGACCAGTTCGGCGTGTCGGCCAGCGGCGGTATCGAGGACGTCGGCGAACTCGGTGCGGATGCGGGCAGCCAGAGCGGGAACCAGCAGGCTGTAGCTGTGCAGCATGGCAACGTCGTAGCCGGTCGGGGCTAGGCCCCAGCCTTCCCAGTCGAACATGTGCAGGATGGGTCCGCACAGGTTGGCCCAGTGGAGGTCGCCGTGGGCGGTGGACCAGGACGGTGCCGCGGTATCAATGGATGCGCCGAGGAAGCGCGGAATGGTCAGGTTGAGAAACGCCTGTTCAATCGTGACGCGGCGGGTGGGCACCGTGGCGATGTCGTCCAGCGCGATATGAAGCGCCGTCCACCACGACGACGGCAAGTCGGGCATTGCCTCCACAGACGCGCCCACCGCGATAGGGCAGTAAGGCACGCGGTCGTACAGCTCCCCGCGGTATTCCCACATCTCGTCGCCCCAGTCGTGCCACGAGCGCAGCCGGGGACGGGGTATCGAGTCCGGAATGGACTGCTCAGCCGCAAGGGAGCCGTCCCAGAACGTGGCCACGATCTGCCCGATCGGCGCGCACACGACCCGGAGCCAGGCCAGACCGTCGGGGGCGACGACGGGATGGCTCAGCGTCCTGCCCCGCCAGCCCCACGCCTCCTGGGTGTTGTGGTCTGGTGTCACGCCGAGTGCGGTTCGCGCCTGGCGGTGGGCGTGGCGCATCCGCTGGACGACAACGGGATCGTCCGGTTGCGGCCACATCAGTTACCATCCGCAGTGGGCCCAGCGGGGGTGCGTGACGGCTTCATCACCGCGTCGCGGGTGGCTCGCGCGAGGATGGCCTGCGTCGTCACGGACAACCCGATACGGTTCCAGTGGAAGATCACGTGGTGGGCGAGCACGTCGCGTATCCCGCGCAACAGGGCACCGTGCTGTGCGGCATCGGCCAAATCGCGACCGGCATCGCCGAAGCCGGCGGCCCACGGCGCGGCGAAGCCCAACGGTCCACCAGTTTCGAGGAGTCGGCCGGTGTCTACGGTCAGCAGTCGCCGCAAGTCCCCAGCCATTTCGGGCAATCGGTCGGTGGAGAGGCCAGCCGGGAGGGGCCGCATCTGGGCCACACGGTCCCAGATGTCGCCTTGCTCGTACCAATCCTGGTCAGCGGCGCGGAACAAGGCGCTACACAACAGGATCGACAGCTCTCGACGGCCAAGGACGTCCGCCAGCCGCGCGGTCACCTCCAGGTGCAATGCCACGTAGCTTAAGGTGATCATGTTGTTGAGCTGGGGTTCTGTCGCTGGGCATGGGTTGGTCATGCGGCGTGGGGGGCGAGGGTGTGGATGTTGATGGTGGGCGGTCGGTCGTGGCGGGTGCCGGTGTCGTCGGG
>JBGSWT010000292.1:0-5182 GCA_041751815.1 Pseudonocardiaceae bacterium | reverse complement strand
GCCACGCTCGGCGGGTACCCCGGCCTCGGCGCAGCGGTCGGGGTCGTCGGTCCAGCGCTGGGGCAGGTACAGCTCCCGGTCGATGAACGCGTGCCCCCGGTCGCAGGCGTAGGTCAGCATGGGCATGGCCTGGCAGTTCTCTCCTCTGTCCCGTCGCGCCGCAGTGTTGCGGGGCCACGCCGACCGACGTGTTCCCCTTCTTGATCACCTGGGTGTCGTCGGCGATCAGGACCCCGTCCGGGCAGCCCAGACCGGCCACCACGTAGTCACGGACCGCATCCCGCAGCGTGTCGGCGTCCCACTTGGCGCCATTGAGCAGCCACTCCAGCCGATGTGCTGACCGGTGCCCCGCGTGATCGGCCAGCTGCCAGGAGTTCTTCTCCCGTCACATCACCCAGCAGGCCCCGCACCAGGTCAACGAACGTGGCCCGGGGCTCGGGGCGGGTGAACAGCGGGGCGGCGACCCGCTCGGCCAGCGCACGCAGGTCCTCGTCCCAGCTCATGATCTGATCGCAGGAGACGTCATAGTCCACGTAGTCCACAGGCGACGATCGCGACCGCGGCGATCGTCGTTACAAGATCCGCACCCTAAGATGACGATCTTCGTTGCAAGATCTCTGAATGTAGTACCGGGTCGTAGACTTGAGCGGGTTTGACGTCTGGGAGGATCATGAGTGGCGGTCGGAGCATCGTTGCTCCGACTTGATGCATACGTCAAGCTGGATACAATCTCGTGGCGCTGAACGAGCGCTCATCATCAAAAGGAGGGCGGCCTGTTGACCCGTAGCGTTTTTATGAGTTACGCCCGCGAAGATCGTGACGTAGCAGAAGAGGTTTCAGGCACGCTGAAGGCAATGAGCATTTCAACTACAGATGTGTTCGGCACTTCAGCTCCGGGTGATGCTTGGGCAACCGCCATCGAGGCGAGTATGGATTTGGCCGATGCGGTGATTGCTCTCATTTCGAAAAGATATATCGGATCACCGTACACGTTTAGCGAACTCAGGAGTGCTCTGGAGAATAAGAAGAGGCTAATTCTGCTTATCATAGAGAGAAACACTCCGGTCCCGGCGCTCCTTGAGCCCTATGTGGCGCTAGACATAAGTGATCCACGAGTTCGAAAAGAGGCGATTCGCTCGCTCGGCATCAGCCTTCTGAGCGATGACCAAAGCCTGGAAGATAGGAGTAGCCAGCTCGCGTCAGTCGAAGCCCAGCTACAGGCTGTTCGGCAGGCGTCGCTCCTTGAGGAGTACCGAGCAGTGACACGACTAACCCGGCTCAACTATGCTGTAGCAGTCATTGTTTATGCCGCAGCACTTGTTATTGTATCCACTGCTCTTGTAATTATACTCGGAATCGTCGATTCTAACCAAGCGCTAATATCGATAGGGATTGCTGCGCTGAGTGCCCTAATCGGGGCAGTAGGAACCGGTCTCGCCAGGAGACGGATACAATCACTAAGGTGGTCGGCCGCTGATTCGAACGAGGTGCGTCGGTGACTGAGCAGAATGGACGCGCCGCGGTTCGTCTCGCGCAGGCAAATCAGCGGCTGGAACAGGAGAGCGCGATCTTCGCGCGCAAGCTGGAACGCGACAGGCAACTGAGTCGTCTGCAAACTAGCATGGGTTGGACGGTTCTGGTCATGTTGCCGACGATTGCTGTTGTATGTGTGGTTATTTTTTTCAATCAAGAAAGCCTGCGGGGCGAAATAGTGACTGCTGCAAGCGCGGCGTTTTTCTTAGATGTCCTGGGAACGGTGATGGCAGGTTATAAGGCTTTTCTCCCCACAAAGCCGCCCGAGGAACTGCTTACCGCAGTTACGCGCGATCCCTACGAAGATGACCGAGGAGAGGAGATACCCGGAGAGCCCGCGCCGACTCCTCATAGTGCATTAGAAGCGACGCCACCGGGCGGCGGTGAGGGTCGGCCGTCGGACTCGCTGGCTCCATACCGGCCGGAGGCAGGAGAGCGCGAGCTAAGCGGCCCGAGCGCATCGCCTCAGGCGCCCTGATCACGGACAGAGCCGTTGCCACGGTCGGTCGAAGAGAGAAAAGATTGGGCGATGCGGGGGGAACTGCAGAAGCAAATTCTTTGCGCGGTTCGACGGTCGTGAATTTACTCAGCTAGTTAGCGACGTTGATGGTGTCTTATAATTAAATAATATTTATCAGATGTTGTTCATTGAGGATACGCGGGGCGGCGAACAGGTTCGTCGTGCCATGCCGAATGTAGTTGTGCGTGCGTTTCTCGGACTTCCCGAAGGAGATCGGCAGCAGCGGCTGCATCCGTTCCAGGGTCTGGACCTGCGTCTTCTCGTCGAACGACAGCACCACCGCACCGCAGGCGGGTCCAGGTACAGGCCGACGATGTCGGCGACCTTCGTCGCGAAGTCCGGGTCGCGATGATGGCTTTACCCAACCCCGTAATATCCTGACTGGGGAAAAAAGTTCTCCGAGGTATTTACCGAACTTATTGTGGCACATGCTTCGACTGCCTGAATCTGCGGCCCGGAACGCAAGAAACGCAGCCACATCCGCCAACTCGAAGCCCTCGGCTACACCGTCACCCTCGACCCACCGTCTGACTACAGCTTCCCCCGTCCCTGACTCGGCACTACGCCCACGCTGAGCCAGTGGTCCCGCTCGTCCGTCCCCGGCTATTTTCGGACTAGTCTCTGTTCGCCCTGTTGGGCGGCCCGTTCCGGGCTGAAATTTCATCACACCGGCACCACCAACCTCACCCGCACCAATTTTCGGATTAGTCTCCTGTCCCCCTGCGGGCCAGGGCAACGTCAAGTTGACTTAAAGTAGCCAGCTCTGACGCTCCGTAATCGCGCTGAGAGCGCGGTCTCGTCGAGGGTGGGCTTGACGGTGGGGATGACCTTCTGTCTGAGAAGATGAAGAGTACAAAGCCAACATCTCCCTCAACAGAAGGTCGTCTGATACCAGTGTGCCATGGGTTTTCCTCGTTTCCCGATACGGCTGACAGTGAGAGTGAGCTCGATATCACCAGTCTGCTGGAAGTCCTGGGTAAGGTGAAGGATCGACGGGGCACCCGGGGCAGGATGTATGAACTGGTGTTCGTCTTGGTGGTCTCGTTGGTAGCGGTGCTGGCGGGCGCTTCCAATTTTCGCCAGATCGCGGACCAGGTTGCGGACTTCCCGCAGTCGTTGATGCGTAAGCTGGGGGCCAAGTGGTGTTATTTTCGACGCAGGTTCGGATACCCGAGTGAGCGAACCATCCGGCGCGTGCTGGAAAGAATCGATGCTGACGAGCTGGACCTGCTGATGGGGGCGTGGTTACGGGAGCAGGCACGCCGTGATGCGGATGGCACGATGGTTCTCGCGATCGATGGCAAGGTGCTGCGTGGTGCCTGGACCGATGAGAACAACATGTTCACGTTGTTCTCGGCGATGATCCACGGGGTGGGCGTGACCGTCGCTCAGATGCAGGTTCCGACCGGCACGAACGAGATCACCCAGGTAGAGAGGTTGCTGGCCGGAGTTCCGGACGACGCCGGGCCACGGGTGGTGGTGACGATGGACGCTGCGCACACCCAGCGCGATACGGCCGAGTACATCGTTGCCAAGCGCGGGTTCGACTACGTGATGACCGTCAAGGGAAATCAGCAGAAACTATCGGAGTCAGTGTTCGACAAGTGTCTTCCTCTGCTGAAGAGAAACCCGGATCATGTTGTGGAGGAAAGTGGACATGGACGGATCAACCGCTGGTCGACGTGGATCGCCGCTGCCGACGGAATCGACTTCCCGCACTCACGACAGGTGGGATGTATCCGCCGAGAAGTCTTCGATCTCGCCGGAGACCGGATCAGTAAAGAGTACGCCTGGATAGTGACCAGCAGTGAGGCCGCCGACACCGCCGCGAGTGATCTTCACGAGTACGTCCGAAATCACTGGGGAATCGAGAACAAGAGTCACTACGTACGTGACACCACCTGGCGCGAGGACGCACACCAGGCATATACCGGAAGCGGGCCACAGGTCATGGCCACACTGAGGAATGCGGCCATCGGGCTCCTCCGACTGAACGGTCTCAACATGATCAAAGAAACCACTGAATGGATATGTCGGGACCGGATTCGGGTACTGCCGCTGCTGGCCACCTAGAGTGACATGCTGCTACAGAAAGTGAACATGCCGTTGCCCTGCCTGCGGGCGGCCCGTTCCGGGCTGAAATTTTGTCACACCGGCACCACCAACCTCACCCGCACCAATTTTCGGATTAGTCTCCTGTCCCCCTGCGGGCGGCCCGTTCCGGGCTGAAATTTTGTCACACCGGCACCACCAACCCCACCCGCACCTATTTTCGGATTAGTCTCCTGTCCCCCTGGCGGGCGGCCCGTTCCGGGCTGAAAATGGAGGATGTGGTCGCCCGCCGACGTCGTAAGCTCCTTGGTCCGTTGGAGGCCGTGGATTAGTCGGACGCGGGGAGCCGTGCCTATGGGCCCTTCAGTGTTGCTTCGAGCACGCGGATCAGATTCGCTTGACCCCCTGTCGGCTCCTGCGGGTGGCCACGCCCGGAGTTCCGGTGACGGCAAGGAGGTGCCTGCAGAGTCGAAGGTCTGATCAGCGGCCGAACGACGGGGAGCTACCACCTGACCCACCCACAACCCCACAGTCCACTCATCTCGGGCACCACACGTTCGGTCCCGAAGAGATCATCTGCGCCCGTCCCGGCTGATTTTCGGATCAGGGGCAAGCCGTCATGGTGGGCGATACTGGGATCGAACCAGCGATCTCAACGGCGACGTGATCGACGCTACACAAGGTTCGCGACGTGCCATCGCGTGAATGCCATGATCAGTACAGGTAGCGTAGGTGATCACCGGCGGATCTGTTCCAAGACGCCGCGAACCTCGTCGGAGGTCAGCGTTGCTGCGTCGTCACCGGTTACCTCGGCCGCCAGGAAGCCGTCGCGCTCGACGAGCTCCATCGGTGCGGAGACCGGGTCGATCCATCCGTCGCGTTCGATGATCTCGACCTCCCGCCTGGCGGGAACCTACCATCAGCGGAGATGGGACGGCTGTCTCCCCGCGTGTCCGGGGAGCGGGCCAGGCGGCATGATGTCGCGTGATGCTGTCCCGCCTGCTGTTCCCGAGGTTCCGCGCACGCTTCCCGCAGCGGCGCCGCGTCCGACCGCGCCCTGCGACGGCACTGCTGACC
>JBGSWT010000291.1:0-3048 GCA_041751815.1 Pseudonocardiaceae bacterium | reverse complement strand
GACCGAGCACGGCCCGAAGGGCCGCGCGCAGCGTCGTGGCCGGGCCGGACGGCCAAATGCGCCACACGACCGGAGCACGCGCCGCCGAAGGCGGCGCTCTTGATTCTCATAGAGCGAAATTCGGCAGCAACGCTACGTAACTTATGTGACGTCGCGTGTGACGTCGTGCAACGCGGAGCTGCAACGCGGTGCAACGCGGTGTTGTGTAGCCCCAGGGCCTGCAAAGTGTTGTCGCGCTCGAACGCTCTGTTCCCCTTACTTGGGGGCGGTGCCCGCTTGCTGGCAACAATCGGTGGTTCCCTGGGCGGGGGGCTCTATTCCGACCCCGCCGGGGTAGGGGGGCGCCCTCTACCCCGGTAGACCCCCCGGGTAAAGGGTCGTGACCTGCACGGTAGCGGGGTAGACCCCTTATCGGCGCTGCCCCTCCCAACCCCTCTACGGCACTCTTAGGGCGAGGTGCGCAGCGCCGTCAAATGGTGACGGAGCGAGGTCCGGTGCTGAGCGGATGCGCCGCTTCGCGACGAACCATTACGGCTGGCTCAAGGTCACGGAAAGTCACAGGGACCCAATCAGGGAGGTGGTGAGGGAGGCAGGGAGTTCTCCCTGTCTGGGTCCCTGCCTTGCCTCCCCGCCCTGAGCTGCGTAGAAACCGGTCAGGGAGGCAGTTCCCTCCACTTCCCTATGCCCCGGAAATCCCCGATTTCCGGGGAAGGCGACATCACGGGGCGCCTCCCTCCCTCACTGCTCGACCGTCTGGTCGATCACGTTGCGTAACTGGCAGCTGATGAAAACGGCTACGCCGGCCGATGAAGGCTCCGCAATCCAGGGTGACGCCGATCGACCTAGACGCGTGTCTTACGGTCGCAGCGTCTGCCTACCAGGCGCCCACGTAGCCTTGAGTCACCTCCTCACCGAAGTTCACGCCCCGGGATAGCTCTCCGGGGCGTCGGTGTGGGGTCCGGTGAGGAGAGGATTTTCGGTGGACGTTGGCGACGCGCGCACGATCGGTGCCCGACTGCGGCAGATCCGCCGTGCCCGCGACAAGTCGCTACGGGTGATCGCCGGGCTCGCTGGAATGAGCACCACCCACCTGTGGAGACTTGAACACGGAGAGCGGGCTCTAGACCTTTCGGAGATCGCGGCTCTGGCCGACGCGCTCCAGATCGCCCCTTCGGAACTGATCAAGCTGCCGATCCCCGCACCGGCCAACGGGAACACCGACTCTGCTATCAAGGCGGTGCGGCGCGCGCTGAGGGCTGTTAGCCACGGCCGACCCGGCGGCCAAGTCGTGTCTGTCGAAACGCTGCGGGCGCGGGTGATGGCGGTGGTGACTGCTCACATCCGCTGCGATCAGGAACATCAGGTCGGCGCTGCGCTCCCGGCTTTGATCGCCGATCTGCATACCAGCATCAGTGCCGGTCGGGATACGGTCGAGCTGCTCGATCTTGCGGTGTTTTTGCACGTAGGCGCTACCACCGGGTGGCTCCGGGTGGCGGGCGCCGAACTCGACCTGCGGGAGCAAGCCGTGCTGTTGGGCAGACAGGCAGCACAGGACCGCGATACACCGACCGCGCTGGGTCTGGCCACCTGGGGTGGCCTGCACGTAATGCTGATCGACGGCGCGACTGACCTCGCCCTAGCGGAGCTGGACGCCACCACCGTACCGACGAACAACACGGAGTCGATGCAGTTGGCGGGCATGCTGGCATTGTCGCGGTCGTTGGTGGCAGCCGCGGACCACCGGGGCGCCGACGTGGAGGCGCCGCTGGAGCTAGCCAGCGAGTTCGCGGAGCGCACCGGGGAAGGCAACGCCTACTGGATGGGGTTTGGTCCCACGAACGTGGGTTGCTGGCGCCTGGCCGCAGCGGTGGAAATCGGAGATCATGAGCGTGCTGTGGCTATCGCGGAGGGACTGCACCCGCAGCGCCACCCGCACCGGGGAAGCCAAGCCCTGTACTGGGTGCACTACGGGCGGGCACTATCCCGATTGCGGGGTCGCCGCGACGATGCGGTGCGGGCATTGCGCCGAGCCGAGCTGATCTCGCCGCATCAGGTGCAGCGTGACCCGCTCGCGCGGGACATCGTCGGTGAACTGCTCGCCCGCACGCACCGTGACTCGCCGGTCGGGCGGGAGTTGCGGAGGATGGCCGCCCGCGCTGGCCTGCCGATGTAGCCATGTTGGTGGCCTGTTCCTGCTCAGGAACACCACCCGCTTGATCGCATTCACTCTCGTCAACCGTGACCAACGGCGCTCGACCGCACCCGCCCTACCGGCCCCTCACCCCAGGTGAGGCGCTAGGAAAGCTGTTCATGGACAACGCCGACCGAGCCGCGAACGACGCGAACGACACGCTGGTCGCAGCACTACGGCGACGGGCCCGGGCGATCCAGGCACTCACGGACCGCCGATGTTAGGCCGAGGTCGACACCGACACAGTAAGTCAAATCACCGGCTAGAGAAGCGTCAGGAAGACGGCCAGCGACGCACTGTGGACATGGTGGATCTCCGCACTGGTCTGACGCACCTTCTGACACCCGAGGCCGCCGACGCGGGCCTCGTCGCCCTCTGCGGGCTGGCCGTGCTCCCCGCTGCCCTTGTCGATCCGGGAGCTGGCTACTGCGGGAACTGCCGATCCACCATCCCGAGTCAGAGAGCGAGTGACGTCGGGTGACCGAGCGAGAACCGTCCACGATGGTGACCGACCCCGCCGACATTGACCCATGCCCCGGCTGCGGCGGCACGAGCGGCGTGCAGCCGATCACCGGCACCTCACCGCGGGTTCAGGCGTGGTCGTGCACGACGTGCCCGGCGAACTGGGCGACCATCGCCGTCAATCCTCAGCCGCATTTTGATCGCCTCGCGGCGGCCGTCGAACAGCTCGGCGCCACGTTCGATACTGCGGCAGGTGATCACGCTAGCTGACGACGCGGCCACGCAGGGCCAGATTGGTCAATCCGCAGCGGCGCGCTGAGACCCCGACCGGCCGCCGGTTGAGCGCAGCCCCCGTCAGCTCCCGGCGGCCGGTCGGTCCCATCCCGTCTCGTTGA
>JBGSWT010000290.1:0-3373 GCA_041751815.1 Pseudonocardiaceae bacterium | reverse complement strand
ACTTCCATATGCCGGGCATCGTCATCCCCGGATTCGCCCGCAAAGCCGCGCTGATCGCCCGAGCCGGCATCTACGACTTGCGGATCCACCACGACGAGGTGATCTGGCCGCTGCTGCGCCAGTGGGGGGTGTTCGAGCTGGGCAACCTGGACGCGGAGGGCGAAAAGGCGTGCGCCGAGCTCGCCGACTTCCTCACCCAGCTCGACGGGCAGGCCAGCCGATTCGAGGAACGCCGCGCGCAGGCCCAGGCGCGAGCGGCGACCCAGCAGTAGTCATGCCTGGGCGTCCCGGCGCCGGACGCGCTCCAACTCCTCCTCGGCGTCCAGCGCCGCGGCCTTTTCCGGTGTCGGGGCAGTTCCGCCGAGATGCGCTGGCACCCACCAGGGGTCGTCGCCGGGCGCTTCGGGATAGCGGGCACGCGTGATGTCGAGCAGGTCGTTGATCGCGTTGACCAGCTCGATGTCAGGCCCGGCCCCGCGCCCGGGCCGCAACGGTGGCCCGATGGTGATACCGATCGGGATGTGGCGCACGCCGCGAATGGCCGGCTTGCGACCCTTGGTCCACACCCGCTGGCTGCCCCACAGCGCCACCGGGATCAGCGGGACGCCCGCGGCACGCGCCATCCGGGTGGCGCCGGACTTGAACTCCTTGAGGCAGAAGCTGCGGCTGATCGGCGCCGCCGGGAAAATCCCCACCAACTCGCCCGCCCGCAGCGCCTCGACCGCTGCCCGGAACGATGCTGCCCCGGCCGTGCGGTCGACGGGGATGTGGTGCATGGCACGCATCAACGGCCCGGTCGCTCGACTGGTGAACACCTCCTGCTTGGCCATGAAACGCACCAGCCGCCCACGCTCACGCCAGAACGGCAGGGCGGCAAGCGCGAAGTCGAGATAGCCGGTGTGGTTCATCACCACCACACCGCCGTCGCTGGCCGGGATGTGCTCCTGCCCGGCAACGTCGATCCGCAGATCCAGGGCACGAAACAGGCCCCGAGCGGCGTGGGCCACACAGAGATACGGCGCATCACTCACCGGCTCACGCTACCGGGTGCCGACCCCCTGCCTCTGCGCGACATGGAGAAATATCGGGGTACAAACGGCTCCGTTTACCCCGATATGTCTCCATGTCGGGGTGGCTTGGCGCAGGATTGGGGGGTGACGGAACAGCGGAACGTTTACATCCATGGCCACCATGACAGCGTGCTGCGGTCACACCGGTGGCGAACGATTCATAATTCCGCCGCTTATCTCATCCCGCACTTACGGCCGGGTCAGCAGATCCTGGATGTCGGCTGTGGTCCCGGCACCATCACCATCGACCTCGCCCGGATGGTGGCGCCCGGCAACGTGGTGGGCATCGACAATGAACCGGCGCCGCTCCAGCCGGCCCGGGCCGACGCCCGACGGCAGGGCGTCAGCAATGTGTCCTTCACCGTGGACGACGTTTACCAGCTGGACCATCCGGACGGCACGTTCGACGTGGTACACGCCCATCAGATCCTCCAGCACCTGACGGATCCGGTTGCCGCGCTGCGTGAGATGCGCCGGGTGTGCAAGCGAGCCGGCTATGTCGCGGCCAGGGACGCCGACTTCGCAGCAATGGCCTGGTACCCGCAGGACGACCGGCTGAACCGCTGGCTGGACCTGTACCGGCGCGTCGCGTACAGCAACCGAACCGAGCCGGACGCCGGTCGGCGCCTGCTGTCCTGGGCACGAGCAGCGGGGTTCGAGGACGTCGCCTGCTCGGCCACGGCCTGGTGCTTCGCCACGCCGGAGGAACGCGCCTGGTGGGGTGGCCTGTGGGCGGAGCGGGTCATCAGCTCTGCGCTGGCCGGCCAGGCGCTGGACCGCCGCCTTGCCAGTCGTGAAGACCTCGAAGACATCGCCGACGGGTGGCGCCGGTGGGCTGAGCGAGACGACGGGTGGTTCACTGTGCTCAATGGTGAGGTGTTGTGCCGAGCGTGATCCGTCACTTGCCCCGATTGAGCAGGTCATCGAGGACCAGAGCCAACCCGATCGCCACCAACCAGCTGTCCTTGGCCAGCGGGACGCCCTGGTCGGTGGGTCGCAGACTTCCCTCATTGCGCATACCCGGCGTGCGGAGGTAAAGCCCCACCAGGCCGGCCGAGAACGCTGTCAGGCCGGCTCCGGCCACACCGGCAGGCACGAACGGAACCAGCAGCGCGGCTCCGAGGGCGATCTCACTCGCAGACAGTGCTCGGACGAACAACTGCGGGCTGAGCTTGCCCAGGAACGGGTAGGAGCCCGCGGCGAATCCCGCCAAGTTCTTGGCGGTCGCCTCGTCACTACCCCACTTGGACAGACCCGAGTTGACAACGAAACTCCCGGCAGCCAACCGCAACGGTAGCTGCCAGGCCTTTCTCCGCAGGCTCATCATTACCTCCCCGCAACACGGCAACCCAACCTGGTGTGTGCGGCATTCAGCGGGCTCAGCGGGGTAACCGACGCCCGAATAACCCCGCTGAGCCCGCTGAATGCGGGGGTGCTCACTCGGGGTTTGGGGGAGCTAGGGGGAGTTGGATTTCGAAGCGGCAGCCTGGTCCGTGATTGCGGGCCTGGATTCGACCGGAATGGGCCTCGACGAGTCCCCGCGCGATAGCCAGGCCCAGGCCGGCGCCGGATTCGTCGGCCAGCGCCGGGGTGCGAGCGGTATTGCCGCGGTAGGCGACGTCGAAGACCCGGTCCAGCTCGTGCTCAGGGATGCCGCCGCAGGCGTCGTCGACGCATAACCAGGCCTGCCCATCACGGGCTCCCGCCGCGACCACCACGGTGCCATCAGGAGGGGTGTGCCTGATCGCGTTGGACAGCAGGTTGCGGACTACCCGAGCCAGCTCCGGATCGCTACCGTGCACCACGGGCCACTCGCTGTCGGCGTCGGCCTGCAGCCGGATGCCCTTGCGGGCGGCGGTGACGGCTTCGGCGGCCAAGGCCTCGGAGACCACCTCGTCCAGCGGTATCGCGGACAAAGTCAACCGCAGCGCCCCGGAGCTGATCTGGGATAGCTGGAAGAGGTCGTCGACCATGCCGGTCAACCGTTGCGTCTGCTGCCCGATCCGCTGCGCATACTGGGCGACCTCGTCCGGGTGGGTCACGACACTGTCGGCCAGTGCCTCGGTCATCGCCCGGATACCGGCCAGCGGAGTGCGCAGATCGTGGCTGATCCAGGCGACCAGCTCGCGTCGCGCGGATTCAGCCGCCCGGTCCCGGGCGCTGGCCTCCCCCTGCCAAGTCACCTCCCGCGCGATGCCCCGGCCGAGCAGCAACCCGGCTGGCACGCTGACCGTGGCCACCGCGGCGGCCACGGCGAGTTCAGTGGTCAACAGGGGCGTGAACATCCACCCGTTGACGCCCAG
>JBGSWT010000289.1:0-4094 GCA_041751815.1 Pseudonocardiaceae bacterium | reverse complement strand
CACCTCGCCGCCTACGTCCGCGGGCACTGGTCGATAGAAAACAAGATCCACTGGGTGCGTGACGTCACGTTCCGTGAAGACGCGTCCCAGGTCCGGACAGGATCCCGGTTCCGCGTGATGGCCACACTCCGTAACCTGGTGATCGGTCTGATCCGACAAGCCGGCCACACGAAGATCGCCGCCACCATCCGGAGGATCAGAAACGACCCACACCTGCTCCTGACCATCCTAGGCCTGCATCCCAGCCCCTCAAACGCACCGTGACCAGACAAAACGACTTTGCGCGTCGCCCTGGGTGTTCGGGTCGCCTTCGATCGACCTTCGACCACATCTCGGCATCGTGGACATCGGTTTCCGCGCCCGTTCGGCCGACATGAGGAAGTAAAGACGGATACGAGCCGCCGCGCCTATGACAGTTCTGCGGCTTGATGCGATGAAGATGAAGGAGCGAGACCTCCACTCCTTCATCTTCATCGCATCAGCGGGCGAACGGGAGATCCGTCTCCCGGCTCGGATGGCCCGCCCCATCAGGACTGCGCAGTATCGTGGCGGCGAGCAGTAGGCCGGCGACAACGAACACGATGCACGCGGTGAACCCGGCTTGCAGGCCCACCGTCAGCTCGGCGGGCGAGCCCGACGTGGCGGTGAACGACGTGGTCACCGTTGATACCACCGCCACGCCCAACGCCCCGCCGATCTGAAGAGCGGCGGTGTTGAACCCGGAGGCGAGGCCGCTGTTGTGCTCGGGAATGCGGGAGAGCGCGGCCACTGAAGCCGCCACGGTACCTGCACCCAGGCCGGGGCCGAACACGAGCAGCCCTCAGAGAATGTCGGGGAAATAGCTACCGTCGACCGGTACCAGGGACAGCGACAGGCAGCCTGCGCCCATCAGCACCAGGCAGGCCAAGACAACCGGACGGAAACCCATTAGTGTGACCACGGTCTGCCCGACGGATGCACCCACGAACGCCAAGAACGGCATGACGGATTGCAGTAGACCGAACTCGAGTGGTGCATAGCCGAGCACCACCTGCCCGTACTGGGAGATAGCAACCCACATTCCGAACGCCGCCATACCCATCGTCAGCGTGACGAGGTTGCCACCGACGAGGACGCCGTGACGAAGCATGTGCAGCGGCACCAGCGGGGACGCCGATCGCCTCTCGACGACCATGAACAGACCAAGGAGCGCTGCGGCGGCGGCGAACAAGCCGGCAGTCTGTGCACTGGCCCAGCCCGTTACAGGTGCCTGGCCGACGGCGTAGACGATCGCAACCAGAGCAACGGTGCTGGTCGCGGCGCCAGAGATGTCGTATGACCAACGCTCAACGTCACGGCTCTCGCGCAGCAGGACGGGAGTGAACACAAGCATGAGCAAGGCCACGGGCACGTTGATGAAGAATACCCACTGCCAGCCCAGTGACTCGGTGAGCAGACCGCCTACGAGGAGTCCGGCCGTAGCACCAATGCCGGCGATACCCGCCCAGCCCGCAAGCGCCTTGTTCCGACCGGCACCCCTCCGGGAAGGTGTTCATCAGGATCGACAGCGGTTGGCGCCATCAGTGCTGCCGCGACGCCAGCCAGCGCCCGCGCGATCACGATCGCCTCGCCGTTCCAGGCGAAGCCGCAAACCAGTGAGCACGCGAGAAGCAGAGCCGTGCCGGTCATGAACACCCGGCGGCGACCAGGAGGTCTGCCGCCCGGCAACCAAGGAGTAGCAGGCCACCAAAGGTGAGGAGCTTGGCGCTGAGCACCCACTGCGCGTCACCGGCGGATAGCCCCAAATCTCTGGCCAGCGAGGGCAGCGCCAGGATGACGCTCTGCGAATCCAGAATCACCATAAAGTTGGCGGAGAACAGCAGAATCAGAGCTGGCCAAGGAATCGAGACACATTGGCACCGCTGGGCCGTTTGTCAGCCGGCCGAGTGAAAGGTCACCGGAACTTCTGAATAGCGTTGATGAGAGTGGGCAGGACGTTCCCGGTGGTTCGGATTCTACAGACCGGGCGACCAGTCGTAGCCCGGAAATCGCTGAAAGAAACGCAGGTAGTGCCGCCTCCCACTCCTGCCTCGTTTGCGTGACCCTCCGCTGCAGGACCATATTGTCGCCTTGCCGCGGCACTGCGTCTACAAAGCAACGGGGCAGCCTGGCCGGGTGCGGCAAAATCGTCTCGATTTCCTGGCCAGCTCAATTTCTACCACCGGCTGAGACCGCACCAGCGCTTTACCGTGCCCCGACGTTCCCGCTGATCCGGCCCGGTCCCGACCAAGTGGCTCTTGACCCCGGCGCCACAGCACGGCCACCACATTTCCGACTGAGCCGCGCGATCGCCGCGCCAGCGCCGCCGCGTTGTTGGGATACAGTGCGGCGAGAGGTCGGCGGTGCACAGGGTGCCCGAAGTCCCGCCGTGTCCGCGTGGTCACGGTTGCGGGTGTTGAGGTTCCCTCTTGGCTCCGGTCTCGCTCCGGTCGGCCGTGACGCGGTGTTCGGGACGTAGTCAGCCAGTCGCGAGGCTGAGGTGAGGTCCCGTCACTGTCACCCACTCCTTCTCTGCAACGCTGGTCACGATCGGAAGAACTCCGTCAGCAACGGCGCCCCTGACCTCTGGTTGAAGAGATGCCCTTCGCCCGGCATGCTCACGTGTCGGGCGAGGGGGATCCCTTCGGAGAGGGTCTCGCACGATTCTTGGATCCACGGGGGGCTAGCTGAACCGCTGATCACGAGCGTAGCCGCCGTGACTTGCCGCAACAATCCGAAGGGAATTGAACCATGTTCATCGGTGATGACCCCATCGTAGACAATCGTGGGCGCAAGCGCCTCGAAAGCCTCCCAAGCCGGATGTTTTTTAAACTTCTCGACCATCTCGTCGCTGAATCTGACAACCTGTTTCTGGAAGAGCGTCACAGCCTCTCCTCGACGGCCTTCGGCGACCAGATTCTTCACCCTACGCATGACCCCGTCAGGCGTCTTCGGGGCGGAGTAGGGCGGCTCGTACAGAGCCAACCTCGCCATGGGTACCCCTTGGGTGGCAGCACGGATGGCGATCATCCCACCGGTGCAGTTGGCGAAGACCGAACTCGACTCGCCAGCGGCATCGAGCACGGCGGCCAGGTCCTCAACCTCGCGGTCGATCGAGTACTGCTCCGGATCCCCGTCGCCACTGTCACCGCGTCCACGACGATCATAGTTGAACACCGTGAACTGCCCGGACAGCAGCTCGGCAAGTGTAGCGAACATCGCCTTGTCGTTGAGACCTCCGCCGAGGACCACGACGGGTGGGCCATCCCCGGACTTCTCAAACGCAATCGTGGTGCCATCGGCTGACGACACCGTTTCGATCACGAGTCCGCGCGATCCGAATCCGACGTTGGCTATATCCGCCGCCGTCGCTGGCTTAACCATCAGCAGTCTCCTTTGGGGCGTCGATTCACCGAAGGGTGCTTCGAAGGGCCTCGGGGCAGGTCGGTTGACCTCCCTCAGATCCATCCTATGGTCTCATTCAGCAGAGCGCAGCAACGTATCCTGTATTGCGCTTCTTCTTGGCCGCGCGGCGACACGTGTTCGCCCTCGGCTACCCCGCTGGTTCAACAGCTCTCGGCGACGAGCTCGACCGTCGGGTCGCGGTTGCCCGTGACGCGCCCGAGTAGCAACATCATGAGCGCTCCGCCGATCACGAGCAGCGCAAGCACGATACGGACTCCGTCGTCGCGACTGCTTGGAGCATGCCCTGCCCGACCCCATTGCTGGCGTGTCGGAGCGAGGGTCACCAGGTACTCGGACGAGCGGTGCGCGACGAGCATGTGCTGGTCGAGATTCGCCGGATCCACGACACCTCGACTGGCCTTTACGGTGCCCGGAAGATCTACCATCAGCGGCGCCGTGAAGACGGAGTAGACAGCGCTCCGGTCGCGAGGTGCACGGTCGAGCGGCTGATGCGCGAGGCCGGCTTGCAGCAGGGCGACGCGCAAAGTCGTTTTGGCTGTTCATGGCCGGTTTGAGGGGCTGGGATGCAGGCCTAAGATGGTCAGGAGCAGGTGTGGGTCGTTTCTGATCCTCCGGATGGTGGCGGCGATCCTCGTGTGGCCGGCTTGTCG
>JBGSWT010000288.1:0-4424 GCA_041751815.1 Pseudonocardiaceae bacterium | reverse complement strand
CGGTGCGGTTACCGGGCCGACGGCTTGGTGCTGCGTTGTCACAACCGCATCCCACACTCCCGGGGACTGGGCTCATCGGCCGCGGCTGCCGTCGCCGGGGTGCTCGCCGGTTACGCGCTGGCGGGAATGCAGCCCGACGAGGCGGCGTTGGACCTAGCGGCTGGGTTCGATGGGCATGCCGACAATGTCGGTGCAAGTCTGCTTGGCGGCTTGGTGATCTCTTGGCGCGACGGGCAGTCTTTCCGGGCCGCTCGCCTGGAGCCGCACCCGGATCTTACTCCCGTCCTGCTGGTCCCTGAGCTGACGTCCTCGACCGAGATGACCCGCGGACTGCTGCCAGCCGAGGTGCCCCACGCCGATGCGGCGTTCACCGTTGGACGTGCCGCACTGGCTGTGCACGCGTTGACCACGGCACCGCAGTTACTGCTGGCAGCTACCGAGGATCGACTGCACCAGATCTACCGCCGCACGGCCTATCCGGCGACGGGACGGTTGGTGGATACGTTACGTGCGGCCGGGGTGCCCGCCGCGGTCTCGGGGGCGGGGCCGACGGTGCTCGCATTGCCTGACCGGGAAGGGTTACCGGCTGTGGTGGACACCACCGGTTTCACCTGCTTGCAGCTCGATGTGGCGCGTGACGGTGCCACTGTCGAGGAGAGGTGATCCACCTATCCGCGGGCGTGTTGTTGCCGGGGCGCCGCTGTACCGTTAGTCTCGGAGGCGTTCAGACACCGTGTGCATGGGCGCCGGTGCCCAGTTCGGGGCCCTCTCACCCGGGCAATTATCTCCCGCCCTCCGGTTCACCGCAGCGGGAAGGCTGGCACCCCCGCCCTTGCCGCAGTTGAACATGTCCCGTGCCGGTCGGCTCGACACCGATGTCGTGGTGCGCGAGTCTCCGCATCGGACCACGCGCCGTCCGCATACCGCCGGACGGCGAGCAGGCTGGCTTGAGCTGCGTCTCAAGTCGGTTAGGAAGGACCTGTGTGAGCGACATTAATCTGTTGGGCAGCGATGTTCCTGCTGCGACGTCTTCGGACGAGCGGCCGGCTGACGATGCTGCATCGACTGCTACGGCTGTATCTTCATCTTCCGGGACCTCTTCGGACAACGGAACGGCTCCGCGTCGACGTGCGGGGCTGTCCGGGATGGTGCTGGCTGATCTGCGCAAGATGGCCGGCGAGCTGGGAATCTCTGGCACCGCCGGTCTCCGCAAGAACGACTTGATCTCCGCGATCAAGGAGCGCCAGGGCGCTGTTCCCAGGCAGCGTCACGCCGACGCTGACCAGCTGCCGCTGGAGAGCCCGGCATCTCAGAACACTGTGTCTCAGAACACTGTGTCTCAGGGCGCTGTGTCTCAGAGTTCGCTGTCTCAGAGCCCGGCGTCTCAGGGCACTGAGGGCACCGCGACTGAGAGCACCGCGCCCCGGTTGGAGACCACTGCGTCTCACGCGGCGGTTCAGACTGAGACTCAGACCGCGGCCCACAGCGTGGCCCAGGCCGGGGACCAGCAGATCGTCGCGCCGCTGACCGGGGACCGGAATCAGCAAGACCGGGGGGACCAGCAAGACCGGGACAGCGACGGTACAGACCGATCCCGCAACCGGCGTCGTCGTCCCGTCCGAGCCGGTGAGGTGCCGCGTTCCCCGGGCGATCAAGCCCCGAGCGAGCAGCCCCGAGCCGAGCAGACCCGGACGGATCAGACCCGGACCGATCAGACCCGGACCGATCAGACCCGGACCGATCAGACCCGGACCGATCAGAATGGCGCCCGCGACGACGACGACGAGGGCGGTCGTCGGCGTGGCCGGCGCTTCCGTGACCGTAACCGCCGCACCCGCAACGACCGCCCTGACCGCCCTGACCGCAATGACCGCAGCAGCGACCGGCGCGACGGGGGTGAGCTGGAGGTCCGCGAGGACGACGTGTTGCTGCCTGTCGCCGGCATCCTCGATGTGCTGGACAACTACGCGTTTGTCCGCACCTCGGGATACCTGTCCGGACCCAACGACGTGTACGTGTCCCTGTCGCTGGTCCGCAAGCACTGGCTACGCCGAGGTGACGCGATCACCGGCGCGGTGCGCCAGTCTCGTGACGGCGAGCAACAGCGGCAGAAGTTCAACCCTCTGGTGCGGGTCGACACGATCAATGGTCTGGATGTCGATCAGGCCAAGCAGCGCCCGGAGTTCACCAAGCTGACCCCGCTGTACCCCAACGAGCGGTTGCGGTTGGAGACCGAGCAGAACCTGATGACCACCAGGGTCATCGACTTGGTGATGCCGATCGGCAAGGGTCAGCGGGCGCTCATCGTCTCGCCACCCAAGGCAGGCAAGACGATGATCCTGCAGGCGCTCGCCAACGCGATCACCACGAACAACCCGGAATGCCACCTCATGGTTGTGCTCGTCGACGAGCGACCGGAGGAAGTCACTGACATGCAGCGCTCGGTGAAGGGCGAGGTCATCGCCTCGACCTTCGACCGCCCGCCGTCGGACCACACCTCCATCTCCGAGCTGGCCATCGAGCGGGCCAAGCGGCTGGTGGAGATGGGCCACGACGTGGTCGTGCTGCTGGACTCGATCACGCGGCTGGGCCGGGCATACAACCTGGCAGCACCGGCATCCGGCCGAATCCTGTCCGGTGGTGTGGACTCCACCGCGCTGTACCCGCCGAAGCGGTTCCTCGGTGCGGCCCGCAACATCGAGGATGGTGGATCGCTGACCATCTTCGCGACCGCGCTGGTGGAGACCGGTTCGACGATGGACACCGTGATCTTCGAGGAGTTCAAGGGAACCGGAAACGCCGAGCTCAAGCTCGACCGCAAGATTGCCGACAAGCGGATCTTCCCCGCCATCGACGTCAACCCGTCCGGTACCCGCAAAGAGGAACTGCTGCTGCCCCCGGACGAGCTGGCCATCCATCACAAGTTGCGGCGGGTGCTGTCTGGGCTGGAGACCCAGCAGGCCATCGATGTGCTGCTGGACCGGCTGCGCAAGACCCGAACCAACATCGAGTTCCTGATGCAGGTCTCGAAGTCCGCCGCCGGCAACGGCGACGACTGACCTGCCCAATACCCGGCATGTCGGGCTCTCATGCCCGGTGTGTCGTGCTCAAGGGCTGCTCGATGATAGGCGGGAACACCAGTGGGCGGCTGACGGTTTCATCTGAGGCTGGGCCGTCTGGCACACTGTCAGCGCTCGCTGCGGCTCACGCAGTTCGGCTCCGGTTCACCCTGTCCACGCGCGGCGGGGACCCGGCGGCCATGAGGAGAGGACATCCATGAAGCAGAGCATCCATCCGGAGTACGGCGACACACAGGTCACCTGCAGCTGTGGCAATGCCTTCACCACCCGCAGCACCAAGCGTGACGGTCAAATCCATGTCGAGGTGTGCTCCAACTGCCACCCCTTCTACACCGGCAAGCAGAAGATCCTGGACACCGGTGGCCGGGTGGCGCGCTTCGAGAAGCGCTACGGCAAGAGGCAGAAGTAGCGCCCAGAAAATAGGGCTCAAAGATCAGGGTCCAGAAATCGAGCCCGAAGTGAGGACGCTGTATCGAGTGGGGAATCGGTGAGATCCGTGGACACCGCGGCAATTCAGGCGCTGCTGGACCAGCACGCAGACCTGGAGCGCCGGCTCGCCGACCCTGCGCTGCATGCCGACCAGGACGCGGCCCGTAAGGCGGGGCGGCGCTACGGAGAGCTGTCCCGCGTCGTGCGGGTGATCCGCGAGCTGGATCAGGCCCGCAGCGACGTTGCGGCGGGCCGCGAGCTGGCCGCTGAGGATCCCACCTTCGCGGCCGAGGCTGACACCCTCGCTGAGCGGATCCCGCAGCTGGAGACTGAGCTGACCCAGTTGTTGCTGCCCCGCGATCCTCACGATAGCTCTGACGTGGTCATGGAGATCAAGTCAGGGGAGGGCGGCGCGGAGTCCGCGCTGTTCGCCGGGGATCTGCTGCGGATGTATCTGCGCTACGCCGAGCGACACGGCTGGCAGGCCGAGGTGCTCGACGCTACCGAGGCCGAGTTGGGTGGTTACAAGGACGTCACGGTTGCGGTGAAATCAGCCCCCGCAGCATCGGCCCCTGCAGCATCGGCACAGTCCGGCGTCTGGGAGCGGTTGAAGTTCGAGGGCGGGGTGCATCGGGTGCAGCGGGTCCCGATCACCGAGTCGGCTGGACGGATCCACACCTCGGCCGCGGGGGTGCTGGTGTACCCCGAACCTGACGAGATCGAGATCGAGATCGATGAGAAGGACCTGCGCATCGACGTTTACCGCTCTTCTGGGCCCGGTGGGCAGAGCGTCAACACCACCGACTCCGCGGTGCGCATCACCCACCTGCCGACCGGCACCGTGGTGTCGTGCCAGAACGAGAAGTCGCAGATCCAGAACCGGATCCGGGCCACCGCGGTGTTGCTGGCCAGGCT
>JBGSWT010000287.1:0-6044 GCA_041751815.1 Pseudonocardiaceae bacterium | reverse complement strand
CCCAGCCAGCGCCACGGCAGCGATCAACGCCACCGCCGTGGGGCGCACCAGTCCCGCGGCGGCGCTGCATGCTCCAGCGAACAACCATTGTCGGCGAAGCAATCCGACCAGGCACCACACGGCCAGCGCGCAGAACAGCGCCTCCGAATAGACCATCGACAGCACGATCGACATCGGTGCTGCGGCGAACAGCGCGACCAGCACCAATCCGGCCCTTCGGGACCCGTAGGGAACCGTCTCGGCAAGCCGCACCAGCCCGTAGGAAGCCGCCACCCCCGCCCCAGCGGTGACCGCGAAAGCCGCCGCGGTGAGCCCGACACCGGACACCCAGGACACCGCGGCCACCAAGCCTGGATAGCCGGGAAAGAACGCCAACGAGGTCAGCGGGGTCCGCATCCCGAAGCCATCGACCAGCTCAGCTGGTACCCCGGCGTAACCTCCGGCCGCGATGCCCAGGAACCAGGTGCCGTCCCATGAGGTCAGCGCGCTGCGAGTGCCGACTCCGCTTGCGGCAGACATCGAGGCAAGCACGAGCAGACTCACCTGGCGGATAGTCAGGTACACCAGCACCGGAGCGAGCAGGGCGACGGCCCGGTGCCACCGCGTCGCCCTCAGGGTCGGAGTCGCTTGCCCGGATGCAGCGGGCAGCGCCGTTGGGGCCACCCATGCCACCCGGTTCTCCTCCTCATCAGTTCGTGCAGCGTTGCCAGATTAACGGCTGGTGACGCCGGTCCTCGGTAGGGTGCCAGTCAGCGGGGGGCGACGTCTGGAGGTTGCCGTCTGAAGGCTGGCGTCTGGAGGCTGGGGCCGCCCCATTAAATATCCCGACGCGGGAGGTCGACGTGGCGCTCGTCGTCCAGAAGTACGGTGGATCTTCGGTGGACAGCGCGGAGCGGATCAAGAAGGTGGCCGAGCGGATCGTCGAGACGCGCAACGCCGGCAACGAGGTCGTGGTGGTGGTGTCGGCAATGGGTGATACCTCCGACGACTTGCTCGAACTCGCCGGTGAGGTGTCGCCCGAACCTCATCAGCGTGAGCTGGACATGCTGCTCACCGCCGGTGAGCGGATCTCCAATGCGCTGGTGGCCATGGCGGTGCACGCCCTGGGTGTGGACGCCCGCTCGTTCACCGGCTCACAAGCCGGGGTGATCACCACCGCCGCGCACGGCCGGGCCCGGATCATCGACGTGACGCCGAGCCGGGTGCGCGATGCCCTGGACCAGGGCGCGGTGGCGCTGGTCGCCGGTTTCCAGGGAGTGGCCCAAGACACCAAGGACGTCACCACGTTGGGACGTGGCGGCTCGGACATCACCGCGGTCGCGCTGGCCGCGGCCCTGCACGCGGACGTGTGCGAGATCTACACCGATGTCGATGGCGTGTATTCCGCCGATCCCCGGATCGTGTCCAACGCCCGCAAGCTCGACACCATCACGCACGAGGAGATGCTCGAGATGGCGGCGTCCGGGGCGAAGGTGCTCATGCAGCGTTGCGTCGAGTACGCCCGGCGCAACCAGGTGGCAGTGCACGTCCGCTCGTCATATAGCCACAACCCCGGCACGATGGTGTTCGGATCAGTGGAGGATCTCATCGTGGAACAGGTCATGCTCACCGGGGTCGCACACGACCGATCCGAGTCGAAGATCGCTGTCATGGGGGTACCCGATGAGCTCGGCAAGGCCGCCCGCATCTTCCGAGTGATCGCCGACGCCGAACTCAACATCGACATGGTGCTGCAGAACATCTCGCACAGCGACACCGGCCGCACCGACGTCACCTTCACGATGCCCAAGCTCGACGGGCCGATCGCGGTGAAAGCGCTGCGCGCGATGCAGTCGGAGATCGGCTTTCAGGACATCCTGTGTGACGATCATGTCGGCAAGATCTCGCTGATCGGTGCCGGCATGCGATCACATCCAGGGGTCACCGCACGGTTCTGCGAGGCACTCGCCCAGGCCGGAGTGAACATCGAGACCATCAACACCTCGGAGATCCGGATCTCGGTGCTGGTCCGCGCCGACCAGTTGGACCACGCGGTCCGCGCGATCCACGAGGCGTTCGGACTAGGCGGCGACGAGCCTGCCATCGTGTACGCCGGGACCGGGCGATGAACTCGGGTGCGGGTGTCCCGCAAGACTCGGGTGCGGGTGTCCCGCAAGACTCGGGTGCGGCGCCCACACTGGCCATTGTCGGCGCCACCGGTGCCGTCGGTACCGTCATGATCGACATCATCAACTCGCGACCGGCCGTGCCCTGGGCCGACATCCGGTTGATCGCTTCGGCCCGCTCGGCGGGCAAGCAGATCACTGTGCGAGGTGAGCAGCGGGTTGTCGTCGAACTCGGCCCGGAGGCATTCGACGGCGTGGATGTCGCGATGTTCGACGTCCCGGACGAGATCGCGAAGCAGTGGGCCCCGGTCGCCGTGGCGCGGGGGGCGGTCGCCGTGGACAACTCCGGTGCGTTCCGGATGGATCCCGACGTGCCACTGGTCGTCCCGGAAGTCAACGCTGCGGATGCGGCCCGCAGGCCGAAGGGGATCGTCTCCAACCCCAACTGCACGACGCTGTCGATGATGGCCGCGTTGGGTGCGCTGCACCACGAGTTCCAGCTCACCGAACTGGTGGTGGCCAGCTACCAGGCTGCCTCGGGCGCCGGTCAGCAAGGTGTGGATCGGTTGCACGCCGAACTCGCCGCGGTGGCCGGCAAGGGCGTCGGGATGCGCAGCGGTGACGTCGCTGAGGCCTTGGCCGCCGCGGGGCTGCCCGCCCAGTCACCGTTTCCAGCACCGCTGGCGATGAATGTGGTGCCCTGGGCTGGGTCGCTGCAGCAAGACGGCTGGGCCTCCGAGGAACTCAAGGTCCGCAACGAATCCCGCAAGATCCTCGGCATCCCGGATCTCAAGGTGTCTGCGACCTGCGTACGCGTTCCGGTGGTCACCACCCACGCGCTCGCAGTACACGCAGTATTCGCCCAGCCGATCACCGTCGAGCAGGCCCGGAAGGTGCTCGCGGCGCAGCCGACCATCGTGCTGGCCGACGATCCGGCCAGCGGGGTATGGCCGACTCCCGCTGGCGTGGTCGGTACGGATCCGACCTACGTCGGCCGCCTGCGTCAGGCTCTGGATTTCGCGAATACGCTGGACTTCTTCGTCTGCGGGGACAACTTGCGCAAAGGTGCCGCGCTCAACACCTATGAGATTGCCGAGGAACTCGTTCGTTCGCACTGGGCCGCTCACCGGGTCTAATGTGTCGCGGGCGCGGAACCAACGCTCGTATTCGGGCGACTACAAGAGCGAAGGGCCTGCCGGTCCGTCATCGGGGATCGTTCGCATCCGAACCAGTCGGACAGCGTCAAGCGAACACCGAAGTGGGCACATCGGTGCTGATCGGGGGGTGTGGTCGAGGTGAACGTGCTGGGCCGGATTGCTGTGGCGACGCCGGTGCTGGTGCTGGCCGTCGGGTGTGCCGGCCAGGGGTCTGAGCCTCCGGGTTCGGCGCAGGCGCAGCGCTCGACGAGCCAGTCGATCTCGGCCCCATCGACACCGACCCAGTTACCGAATCAGCCCCCGCTACCGGCGCCGGTTGTCCCGGCGGAGAAGACCATCTCGGCGCGGATCAGCGAGGGCAAGGTCGAAGGAGTTCCGGGCCGATTCGAGGTGGACCGCGGCACCCCGGTACGCATTGAAGTAACCAGCGACCGCAGCGACGAGCTGCACGTTCATGGTTATGACAAGACCGTGCCGCTGACCGCGGGCAGTCCGGCCACCGTGGCGTTCGTGGCCGACCTGCCAGGAGTGTTCGAAGTCGAAACCCATGACCGCGGGCTGCTGCTGTTCCAACTCGTGGTTCGCGGATGAGTATTCGACTGCCCGTGCTGGCCACGGTGCTGGCGATCATGTTCACGCTGATCATTCCGGTGCCTGCTTCGGCACACATCGCCGGCAGCGGTGGCTCACCCAGCAACTACCGGGCCACGGTGACCGCGATCCGGCCAGCGCTACCAACCGTGGGAGTGACCGTCGGGATCGGCGGGCAGTGGGTGCGGGTCACCAGCCAGGGCGCGGCGGAGATCGTGATCGTCGGCTACCGCGGTGAGCCGTTCCTGCGATTGTCCGACAATCGCGTGCAGGTCAATGAGCTCAGCAACACCGCAGCCGACACCGGGCAAATTCCGGCCGCCCCGGTGTCGGCAGGTCCGTCGACCGACCCGAGCTGGGTACAACTGCGCGACGGAGACAGCGCCACCTGGACCGACGACCGGATCGATCCGGAGACTCAAGGTGATGCTGAAAGTCAGCCGGAACAGGCGTCAGGCTCCTGGGAGCTGCCGCTGGTCGTGGACGGCCGGCAGGTCACCGTTCTGGGCACCTGGGACCGGGTACCTCCGCCATTGCTGTGGCCATGGCTAGCGGCCCTCGGGTTGCTCACCGCCGCGGTCGCGTCTATCGGCTGGAGGCGGAATTGGCATCGGCCAATGGCCGCCGTTGTGGCCGGGGGGATCGGGGCCTTTGTGCTGCACCTGCTCGGTACTGGATTCGCTCCGCAGCAAGGTGGGCCGGTATTCGGTTGGATCGGGGTCGGCGCGGTAGGCGCATTCAGCATGTTGATCGGCACTGTTGCAGTGGTCAGCACAGTGCGCCGGAGTGAGTCGGCGCCCGACCGGGTCATCACGGTCGGGTTCATGGTGCTGCTGCTGGCCGCCACCGATATCAGCGTGCTGTGGAACTCCCAGCTGGCCTTCGCCGGCCCGGCTGTGCTGGACCGCGGCTTGACTGCGCTGACCTACGCCACCGCGCTGGGCCTGATCGTCGCGGGCGGACGCCTGGTGCGCGAGCGAAGTCGCGCCAGGCTCAGCCAGGGAGAATGAGCGGTTTTGGCAACCACAGACTTCCTCGCGCACGGCATTGGGGGACGGCAGGACCTTCCGTTACCGCTCGATCTGATGGTGCAGGGTGCCGTCTTGGCATTGCTGGCCTCATTCTTCGGGCTAGGTGTGCTGTGGCGGACCCCGCGACTGCGTGCGGGGGCAGCCGGGCGGGCGGTGCCGCTGCCGATCCAGCGGCTGGCGGACAGCACCGGGCTGCGGTGGCTGCTACGCCTGCTCGGCCTCGCCGCAACGGCCTACGTCGTCACCACGGCACTGCTGGTACCCGACGACGGAACCAACCCGCTGCCCTACGTCGTTTACGTACTGTTCTGGGTGGGCATCGTTCCGCTATCCCTGCTGTTCGGCCCGGTGTGGCGACTGGTCAACCCGCTGCGCACGATTCACCTGCTGCTGGCCGCCGTCACGCGGATTCCCGCCGACCGGGGACTGCTGCCGCTACCGCAATGGCTCGGCTACTGGCCGGCGGCACTGTCGCTGCTCAGCTTCGTGTGGCTGGAGCTGGCCGCCCCGAACGGCGCCGCAGTCAACGTGCTGCTGCTGTATCTCACCGTCTACTCCGCCATCCATCTCAGCGCGGCTCTCCTGTTCGGCCATCGCTGGTTCGCCACCGGCGACGGGTTCGAGGCCTACTCCACGCTGGTCGGCACGATGGCGCCTTTCGGCCGGCGTGACGACGGCCGCCTGGTGCTGCGCAACCCCCTGGACGGGGTGGCCACGTTCGGGCCTGCACCGGGCATCGTGGCCCTGATCGCGGTGCTGTTGGGCTCCACCTTCTTCGACAGCATCTCCGGTTCGCCGGACTGGACCCGCACCATCCAGGCGGCGCCGGTCCCGGCCGCACTGATCTCCACCGCCGGATTGCTCCTGATGATCGCGACTGTGGCTGTGACATTCATCGCGGCAACCGTGCTGGCCGGTCATGTCGGCAACCGCGGCCGAAAGCCGGTTCCGGGGCTGCTGGCACACACCGTCATCCCTATCGTTGTGGGTTACGTCATCGCGCACTACTTTTCTTTGCTGCTCTTTCAAGGGCAGCAGGCCATCGTCATGCTTTCCGATCCGCTGGGTACCAGTGCCGAAATCTCCGGCGCCGTCAACTACGGTCTGGTGACGGCGACCGGAATCGCTTTCATCCAGGTGATCGCTGTCGTCGTCGGGCA
>JBGSWT010000286.1:0-2845 GCA_041751815.1 Pseudonocardiaceae bacterium | reverse complement strand
AGCGCGCCCAACGCGGTGGACCGGCCACGGTCGGTCCACAGATCAGCCGCCAGCGCCATGGACACCGGCAGCAATGCGCCACCGGCGACGCCCTGCAGCACCCGACCGGCCACCAGCAGCGACAATGTTTCCGCGACCGCGGTGGCCACCGACCCGACCGCGAACATGATCAGGCAGGCCTGTAGCAGCCTGCGCCGGCCGAAGCGGTCGGACGCTTGGCCCAGCAGCGGCATCGCGGCGACATAGCCCAGCAGGAAGCCGGTGATGATGGGGGTGGCCCGCTCCAGGCGGTTCAGCGGTATCTGCAGGTCGCGGATGATGTCGATGAGCAAACTGACCACGACATAGGCGTCCAGTGCTGCCAGCAGAGTGACCAGCGCGCCGATGCCCAGTGCCAGCCCGCGGCGGCGGACCGGGGTTGCCTTCGAAAAACCGCCGACGTTCATCGAAACAAGCCGGGATCAGGCGGGTGCGGTGATCTCGACCGGGGCGTCATATTCGGAGAAGCGGACACTGATCGTGCCGTCGGAGGCCGGGAACTGGGCCTGCACCAGCCGGGAACCTTGGGCGGCGATCCACACGGTACCGGTCTTGGCTTCGTCTTGCGGCCCCGGAAGCAGGGCGCCCAGGGGCTGCGCCGGGAAGTTCACCTCTACCCGGTAGCTGTCCACTCCGGCGACTTGCTCGCGGGCTTCGGTGCTGGCTTCCGTGCCGCTGGTGAGCACCGCCGCAATGCCGCGGTCCGGGTCGAGGATCAGACGCGGATCGTAGATCGCGCTGAGGTTGGAGGCCGGCAACTTCAGGAAAGGACCGGTGACGCCACGCAGGTAGAGCTGGTCGCCGACAACCACGACCTCAAGTTCGACGATCTGTCCGCCTTGGTTGCGATTGACAGTGCCCTTCGCTGATCCCTCCCGGGTGAGCTGGCCCTGGGCGGACTGAAACGGGATCTCGGGCGCATTGCCTTGGACGTCGACGTTGAACCGGGCGCTGGTCACCGGCCGCATCGCTGCGGCGGAGTCGGCGAGCAGTCGAGCGCCGTCGGGAAGGTCTGCGCTGCGCCCAGGGCTGCTGTCGCAGGAGGTGATCAATGCGATGACCAATGCGGCGAGCAAGGCGAGGAGGCGCAGATGTCGGCGCTGCATGGTCGCATCGTAGGGGGCGGACAACACGGCCGTCACCCACAGTCCTCTACCCTTCGCGCATGGATCGCCAGCAGGAATTCGTGCTGCGCACGCTGGAGGAACGCGACATCCGATTCGTTCGGTTGTGGTTCACCGACGTATTGGGCTACCTCAAGTCGGTGTCCGTGGCGCCGGCCGAGCTGGAGGGAGCCTTTGCCGAGGGCATCGGCTTCGACGGGTCGGCCATCGAGGGCTTCGCCCGTGCTTACGAGTCGGACATGGTCGCCAAGCCGGATCCGTCCACATTCCAGGTGCTGCCGTGGGAGAACCCGACCGGGGAGCACTACTCGGCCCGGATGTTCTGCGACATCGCGATGCCCGACGGTTCGTCGTCGTGGGCCGACCCGCGGCACGTGCTGAGCCGGGGGCTGTCCAGGGCGGCGGAGGCCGGGTTCACCTGTTACGTGCACCCCGAGATCGAGTTCTACCTGCTGCGTGACCTGCCCGACAACGGTTCCGAGCCAATACCCGCGGACTCCGGCGGGTACTTCGACCAGGCCAGTCACGATGCTGCGCCGCACTTCCGCCGGCACGCCATCGAGGCGCTCGAGCAAATGGGCATCTCGGTGGAGTTCAGCCATCACGAGGGCGCCCCGGGCCAGCAGGAGATCGACCTGCGCTACGCCGACGCGCTGACCATGGCCGACAACATCATGACCTTCCGGTATGTGGTGAAGGAGGTCGCGATCACCCAGGGGGTGCGGGCCTCGTTCATGCCCAAGCCCTACACCGCCCGCCCGGGATCGGCCATGCACACCCACATGAGCCTGTTCGAGGGTGACCGCAACGCATTCCACGACGACGACGATCCCTACGAGCTGTCCAGCACCGGGAGAGCCTTCGTCGCCGGGATCCTGCAGCACGCTCGGGAGATCACCGCGGTCACCAACCAGTGGGTGAACTCCTACAAGCGACTGATCACCGGCGGAGAGGCTCCGACTGCGGTGTGCTGGGGTCACGCCAACCGCTCGGCTCTGGTGCGGGTGCCGATGTACTCGCCGGGCAAGGCATCCAGCCGGCGGGTGGAGATCCGCACCCCGGACTCGGCGTGCAATCCCTACCTCGCCTACGCGGTGGTGCTTGCCGCGGGATTGCGCGGGGTGCGGGAGGGTTACGAGCTGCCGCCCGCCGCCGAGGACGATGTGTGGGCGCTGTCGGAGCGGGAGCGCCGGGCGGCAGGCTACGCGCCGCTGCCGCAGAACCTCTCGGAGGCGCTGGTCGAGATGGAAAACTCCGAGCTGGTCGCGGAAGCTCTCGGCGAGCACGTGTTCGACTTCTTCCTGCGCAACAAGCGCGCCGAGTGGGACAACTACCGTCGTCACGTGACCGCCTACGAGCTACGCACCTACCTCCCGGTCCTCTAAGCCCCGCCCCCTCCCCCCGGCGTGTCGTGCTCTCCTGCACGGTGTGTCGTGACCTGGTGCACGCAGGGGGAACTGCTCGCCGGGGCAGCGATCTGCACCCCACCCCACGGTGTCATCGTTAGTGCGTTGCCGGTGGGCAGTGCCGGTGCGGCGGTCGAGGTGCTCGCGCTCGGGTACCCGGGCCTGCCCGGCGCGTTCGGGCCCCGCGACGATGCGGAAGTGTTCGCCCGGAACTGGGCGGCGGGTACCGGTGCATCGGTGCACGAACAGATAGCGCAGCGGCTGTACGCCCTGCAC
>JBGSWT010000285.1:0-2489 GCA_041751815.1 Pseudonocardiaceae bacterium | reverse complement strand
ACGACGGAGCGCCGGCCGTGACCCGCGTCACCGGTGGCGGACCGGCCGCCGCCACGCTGCCCCACGTCTGACACTCCGGGCAGCGCCCTACCCACTTGGCGGCCTCGTAGCCGCATTCGGTGCAGCGGTGGATCGCGCGAGCCTGCACCGGGGACTTTGCCATGGTCGCGGACGCTATCTGCCCGCCCCGACAGTGCGGCCGGCCGGCTTAGCCGTGTCCGCCGCCGGGTTCACCGCTGTGTTCACCACTGGGTTCGCCGCGCTCGACGACGCTGACCTCGCCCACCGACTCCGCGGGCACGGCCATGGGCACCGGCAGGGTCACCTTGCCCGCGTTCCGAAACACGAATGTGACCGGGGTGTTCAACCCGGCGCGCAGCGGCTGGGTGGTGTTGAGCACGATACGGAGCTGCCCCAGGACCAGCGGGCTCTGCGACTGGACCCCTGCTGACGCCGAGCCGGCGGTGCTGGTGACGTTCATTCCGGGGGCGATCGTGGTCGTGCCCAGGACAAGCACCTGGCTGGCTGCGGGGGAGGTCACGGAGATCAGCTCATCGGCGCTGGTGCCCTGGTTGATGATGGTGAGCAGCACCGGCACGCTCGACCCGGTCGGGTAGGTGCCGTTGGAGCTGGGCGGGGCGGGGATCACAACATCGCGCAGCGCGATGTTCCTCCCGACGTCACCGTAAGCACCGTCCACGGCGGCCACTTGGCTATCGGTCTGGGTGATCTGGCCTGCGCTGCAGCCGACCAGCGCCAGGGCGGTGGCTGAACAGGCGGCGATCAGGGCGGTGACAGCGAAGGGACGCCGCGTCAACCTGTGCCAGCGGCTCACGGGCAAAGTCCTCCCTCAGATCTTGCTCGCGCAACGGTGGCCAGCCTCATCCGACCAGCACGAATCCTATCCGTCGCCGCAGTGCTTCGGCGCACCCGACCCACCCGGTGCCGGTCCAGTACCGGGCTCGTGTCGATCCGGTGTCAGTCTACAGTGGAGTCACCTTGAGCTGCGGGAGCGCAGTGTTGCGTGGTGAGCGCCGGTTATCGATCCCCTGACCTGCGACGACGCTGCGCTCCCCGGCGCAGGACGGTTTCCAGGCGTGGTAACCTGGCTGTAGCGAAAGGGGCAGAGGACACATGGTTTTTAAGGTCGGAGAGACCGTCGTCTACCCGCACCACGGTGCCGCTCTCATCGAGGCCATCGAAACTCGAGTGATCAAAGGCGAGGAGAAGAAGTACCTCGTCCTCAAGGTCGCTCAGGGTGATCTTACCGTCCGTGTTCCCGCTGCCAACGCCGAAGTCGTCGGCGTCCGGGACGTGGTCGGCCAGGAGGGTCTCGACCGGGTTTTCGAGGTGCTGCGTGCTCCCCACACCGAGGAGCCGACGAACTGGTCGCGGCGGTACAAGGCCAACTTGGAGAAGCTCGCCTCTGGCGACGTCAACAAAGTGGCGGAAGTGGTCCGGGATCTGTGGCGTCGCGAGCGTGACCGCGGCCTGTCGGCCGGCGAGAAACGCATGCTCGCGAAGGCCCGCCAGATTCTGGTGAGCGAGCTCGCGCTCGCCGAGGGCACCAACGAGGACAACGCCGAGGTGCTCCTTGACGAGGTCCTCGCCGCCGCCTCCTGACGGGGCCGGCGGCTCGGGTGACAACCCGTGTCCCGGCTCGGATCGTTGCGCTGGTGCCGGCTGCTGGCCAGGGCGTGCGGTTGGCAGCCGGGATGCCCAAGGCTTTCGTGCCGCTGCTTGGGCGCCCGTTGCTCTGGCACTGCGTGCAAGGGTTGCTGGCTGCCGGCTGCGTCGAGCTAGTCGTGATTGCGGTCGGTGCGCAGTACCGGGATCAGGCTCGCAACGCACTCGCCGATGCGGGGCAGCGGGTGCGGATCGTGACCGGCGGTGCGCAACGGTCTGACTCGGTCCGGCTGGCCCTGAACAGCGTGCCGGACGCCGAAGTGGTGCTGGTGCATGACGCCGCCCGCTGCCTCACCCCGGTCAGCGTGATCCAGGCAGTGGTGCAGGCGGTGCTGGACGGGCAGCGGGCCGTGGTGCCGGTTCTGACGGTGGTGGACACCATCAAGCAGGTGGACCGCGAGGGTCGGGTGGTGTCGACAGTGGACCGCACGGCCTTGCGGGTGATCCAGACCCCGCAGGGATTCGCCGCAGACCTGCTGCGCCGGGCGCACCAGCGGCCGTCCGGCCCGGTGACTGACGACGCCGGTCTCGTCGAGCGGCTGGGGGAGACCGTGACTACGCTGCCGGGCCACCCGCATGCTTTGAAGATCACCACCCCGTTCGACCTCGTGGTCGCTGAGACTGTGGCCGGCGCGGTAGCAGCCGGTCCGGTATGAGGGTCGGGATCGGCACCGATGTGCACGGGGTACAACCCGGCCGGGAGTGCTGGCTCGCCGGGCTGCACTGGGCCGAGACAACGGGCTGCGCCGGGCATTCCGACGGCGACGTCGCCGCGCATGCGTTGTGTGATGCTGCGCTGTCCG
>JBGSWT010000284.1:0-4700 GCA_041751815.1 Pseudonocardiaceae bacterium | reverse complement strand
CCAGGTCGAGTGGGCGTATCGGCTGGGAGGCGTGCCGGTGCTGGTGGCCGAGCCGGACCTGCACTGGGTGGCCCGGCCGGACCGACTGGTGCAGCCGTGGCGCGACACGCTGCAGGTGATGCCGGGGGTCACCCTGGTCCAGGTGGGCGGGCACTTCCCGGGCAGTGCGGTGGTGCACTGGTCGGCCGGGGCGGGCGGCAGGGGAGTGGTGCTCCTGGGGGACACCCTGGCGACCAACCCGGACCGCTCGTCGGTGACCTTCATGCGCAGCTTCCCCCACCGGATCCCGCTGTCGGCGGCGGTGGTGGGCAGGATCGCTGACACCGTGGACCGGCTCGCCTTCGACCGGGTCCACGACAACTTCGGCGGCACCATCGACACCGACGCGCGGGCCGTCGTGCGGCGCTCGGCCGACCGCTACATCGGCTGGGTCTCCGGGGCGTTCGACCACCTCACCTGAGGTCAGGCGTCCTCGGTCGCGGAGATGCGGTACTTGCGCACGTCGGCGTCGAGGATCTGGGCGGCCTGCTCCGCGCCGGTCCCGCTGCCCCGGAACCGGTGGAGATCCTCGTCGGACTCCCAGCGCTCGAACACGTTGATCCGGCTCGGATCCACCAGGTCGGCGGTGAGCGCGAAGTCCAGACACCCCGGCGAGTTCCGGGCCTGCTGAACCACTGCCACGCACCCGGCGAGATAGTCCGCGCGGGCGCCGGGATCGACGTGCAACCTGCCGGCGATGATGAGCACGGCCGTCAGGGTATGGCCACTCCGAGGGCCTGCCGTCCTGCGTCCTGCAGCCCACAGCTACAGGACACGAAATACGATTGCCAGCATGACCGGGGATTCAGGGTCGGCGTCGTCACGGGACATGCTCAGCGACCAGCAGATCGCGGACGCCGACCTCGTTGACTGGCGCAAGCTCGGCCAGGGGTTGCACGCGCGCTTCATCCCCTCGTCATTCGCGTCCGGGACTCGCTTCCTGGCGGCCGTGGCTGAGGTGAACGACACAGCCCGCCACGCCGTTCAGGTGCGGATGGACGCTCGGTTCGTCGACCCCAAGCTGATCAGCGAGGACGCGATCTACCGCGACGAGGATGGCGTCGAGCACCAGGTCGAGTGGGTGACCCAGCGCGACATCGAGCTGGCGCGGCGGATCAGCGATGTCGCCCGACGAGACGCGATCCGTGCCGATCCGTCGTCGATCACCACGATCGAGCTCGCCCTCGACACCGCCCACGCCGGAGCCGTGGCGCGAGTGTGGTCGGCACTGTTGACGGGTGGCGCCGAGGCGCAGGGGCAAGGCGCCATCTCGGAGGATGTCCGCGACGCCACATGGCGGGTGCCGATCCTCTGGTTCCAGGAAACCGAGGAGCACGAGACCCCGCGGCAGCGGTTCCACGTCGACGTCCAGGTGCCCTACGACGTCGCGGACCAGCGCATCGCCGCTGCGCTGGCTGCCGGTGGGGTCCTCGTCCAGGACAGCGACCCCTCCTACGTCGTGATCGCCGACCCGGACGGCAACAGGGCCTGCGTGCCCAGGTACCCACACCCGGCATAGGGCGTGGTCCGCGATGGGTTATTCCGTTATCCGCCGGGCAGGCTCCGCGACCATGGGCGGCCGACGTCGACCGGTGGCCCAAGTCGCTCACGGGCCCTGGCCATGACGACAGACCCACATCAAAGAGCAAGTCCTATGGGTGGTGTCCGTGGTCGTGCTCGGTTGCCCGGCCTGGCGTAGCACAGCACTCACCCCCTCACCACTTAGCTGGGCCGGATCCGCGAGGGCCCCTCGCGGCCCCCCGGAAGCCTGGTGCTACACCCGGGCGTGTCGCCCTCACCGTCGTGGCTGCTAAGGACTTATGGTTTCTCGACCGCACTCGAGGCACCAGAACCATAAGGAGGGCCCATGGCAAGCACCTTGCTTGGCCTGCCCCAGCCGGACGACGATGGTGACCCAGACAAGGAGGAGCGTCTCGCCACCTTCGGCCTGGATCTTCGTGCGTGCCACGCGATCATGGCGGCGCGTGCAGAGGAGGCGGCGCGCGCCCCAGTCAGAGGCTCGAACAACGCAGCCGGCGTCTACGGGTATCAGGGTGCTTTAGCGGAATTTGACGTTCAGTTGGACGAGCTTGAGTATGAGCGCCACGAGGTGCTTGGTCTGCCATTTTTCGTCAATGAATCACGGCGCGTTTCATTGACTGTGACCTCCGGGAATAGATATGTGGGAGTTAGAAGACAGCGAGCGCTAGTGGCAACTAGTCAGAAGAAGGGCCCTGTAACGCGATGCGCCGTGATGCGCAACAGCGATCCAATGCAGCTGTCACTAGACATTCTTGAGCCGACGCCGGCGATGTTTATACCAGACGAACTCCGGCTTGGCGAGCGGGACCGCCAATCGCTCGTCTCGGTACTTCGCTACAACATGTGGCACTTTCTTACCTTTTTCGACTCCGCCGCCGGTGAAGTCCGGGCGCAGTTTGCCTTATCGCGCGACCACGTCCTAGAGAGGCCTGTCGAAAAATGGCACAGGCACATCGACGTGCCCTCGTACCACATACCGGTGGAGGTCGTTCACAGCCCGACCTCGGCAATCGATTTCATCCTGCCGCCGAAGGAGTAACATGTTGGAGCCTAGTCGCCTAGTTCTCGCTCGGCGCCAATCTGGGCTCACCGCCACCGCCCTTGCCCAAGCGGTAGGTATCTCTGCGCAAAGCGTACACAATTATGAGGCGGGACGACAGAGTCCCCCTTCATCCGTAGTATGCGAATTAGCTAAGGCGTTGAAGGTACCCGTCGATTTCCTTAGTAGGCCAGCGGTAGAGACTCTAGACCCAGATTCTATATCCTTTAGAGCCCGTACTAAAATGACCGCCTCGCTTCGTAATACAGGCCTTGCTGCCGCACAGGTGGCGATTGAGCTGAGACGACAGGTTGCTGCTCGGTACCAAGTTCCTGCGGTGAATGTACCAACGCCCGAGGTTGAGGCTGACGCAGAGTTGGCGGCGGCCTATGTGCGCTCACATTGGCAACTGGACGAGAGAAGTCCTGCGCCGAATATGGTGCACCTCCTAGAGTCTAAAGGAGTCGCCGTCTTTTCCCTGCCCAGCAAGGGGCAAGATCTAGACGCTTTTGCCTTCTGGTTGGATAAGCAGCCTTTTATTCTGCTTAACACGGTCAAGTCAGCTGAGCGAAGCCGATTCGACGCTGCTCACGAGTTGGGTCATCTGGTGCTACACCACGCAGACGGTCACCTAAACAGGTCAGACTCTGAGCGCGAAGCAAATGACTTTGCCGCATCGTTCTTGATGCCTCGCAAAGGGGTGCGAGCGAGAGTTGGAAGAAGTCCGACTACAGGCGAGTTGCTCCGAGAGAAGACGTATTGGTCCGTATCAGCAGTTGCTTTTGCATACCGACTGCACCAGATGGGAATCCTGACCGACTGGTCCTACCGGAACACAATGGTAGACCTGGCTTCTAGAGGCTATCGTTCATCGGAGCCAGGCGGTGTGCCTCGGGAGCGCTCGCTACTTTTTAAGAAGGTATTCTCCACTGCTGGTCACCGCAAAGTGCGCGAGTTTGCCGACGCCATGGCCGTGGATCAGTCCCTTCTGGGGCAGCTAACTTTTGGGGTAGTCCCTACACTCCTGCTAAGCCTTGTTGACGACGAGATACCCGGATCTTTCAAAGAGGCTTCTTTGCGGCGACGCGAGTTGCGGGTAGCGGACTAAATGCACAAACGTAACCTGCGTCTGCCGCTGGCCGACTGCGCCTGGGGTGGTGACACGTGTGGCTGCCTCTCGGGCTGACGTTGTCTTAGGTGGTTCGAAGGCCCCGTCGCGTGTTCGGACACCCGACCGGCGCCGGGGGTCAGCGGCTGCATGCGCACCAAGACGAAGTAGTCGCGTCGCACGCTGGCTCTGCCCCGTTGACGCGTTGTCGTGCTGCAGATACACGGAGAGCGCCAGCAAAAGGACAGGGCCGACACCGGCCGCGCCTGGTCGAAGGATGACCGCGTGTTCTCGGCGGCGACGGGTGGAGTTCTCGACGCGGTCAACGTGCGGCGCGCCTTCCGGTCGATGGCCTGCGCGCGGGCTTGGTCGGGGAGGGGTGGACGCCTCGCGAGCTGCGCCACTTCTTCGTGTCGGTGCTGTCGCGGGGCGGCATGCGGGTCCAGGACATAGTCACGCAGTAGTCATTCAGCGACAGGAAAGGCCCTAGCGATCATGTCGCTAGGGCCTCCGACCTGTGTGGGCGACACTGGGATCAAACCAGTGACCTCTTCCGTGTCAGGCGGCTGCAGGCGATCGGACAACGTCCGCCGAAGTGCGCCGACCTGCACTGATGAGTTGGGTGCCGGCCGCCTGGTGGTGCTCGGTCCCGTGGGCGTCGTTACTCAGTTGGTTACTCAGGCGCGGTCCGGGCCTGCCCCGACACTGCTCGGGCTGAGGTGGTGATCTCGTCGTTCAACCGATCTTCGATCTACCGCGCCAGTGTCGGTCGGGTCCAGGCTTGCGCAGCAACCGCGCAGCGGCTTGGCCTGGATGCGGCCAGCGCTGGTGTGGTGGCCTCCGGCGGCCGGATGACGGGAGCGCCGCCGGGTGGTGACCTTCCCTGTGATCTTGGAGTGAGGCCCGGGGTTCGGGGCGGAGCCCTGAGGTCTGCCCAAACCACCAGTCGATCCCGGCGCCCCGTGGCCCCGC